>NZ_JAVRCK010000253.1:0-1017 GCF_034530815.1 Nostoc sp. DedSLP03 | reverse complement strand
CCGTAACTATAACGGTCCTAAGGTAGCGAAATTCCTTGTCGGGTAAGTTCCGACCTGCACGAATGGCGTAATGATGGCCAGGCTGTCTCCACCCGAGACTCAGTGAAATTGAAATCGCTGTGAAGATGCAGTGTACCCGCGGCAAGACGGAAAGACCCCGTGAACCTTTACTATAGCTTGACACTGAACATTGAGCCTTGATGTGTAGGATAGGTGGGAGGCTTTGAAGCGTGGACGCCAGTCTGCGTGGAGCCAACCTTGAAATACCACCCTTTAATGTTTGATGTTCTAACGTAGGCCCGTAATCCGGGCTGCGGACAGTGTCTGGTGGGTAGTTTGACTGGGGCGGTCTCCTCCCAAAGAGTAACGGAGGAGCACGAAGGTTGGCTAATCCTGGTCGGACATCAGGAGGTTAGTGCAATGGCATAAGCCAGCTTGACTGCGAGAGTGACGGCTCGAGCAGGTGCGAAAGCAGGTCATAGTGATCCGGTGGTTCTGAATGGAAGGGCCATCGCTCAACGGATAAAAGGTACTCCGGGGATAACAGGCTGATACCGCCCAAGAGTTCATATCGACGGCGGTGTTTGGCACCTCGATGTCGGCTCATCACATCCTGGGGCTGAAGTAGGTCCCAAGGGTACGGCTGTTCGCCGTTTAAAGTGGTACGCGAGCTGGGTTTAGAACGTCGTGAGACAGTTCGGTCCCTATCTGCCGTGGGCGCTGGAGAATTGAGGGGGGTTGCTCCTAGTACGAGAGGACCGGAGTGAACGCACCACTGGTGTTCGGGTTGTCATGCCAATGGCATTGCCCGGTAGCTAAGTGCGGAAAAGATAAGTGCTGAAAGCATCTAAGCACGAAACTTGCCCCGAGATGAGTTCTCCCTGACTCCTTGAGAGTCCTGAAGGGACGTTGAAGACGACGACGTTGATAGGCCGGATGTGTAAGTGCAGCGATGCATTGAGCTAACCGGTACTAATGACCCGTGAGGCTTAACCTTACAACGCCAGAGGCGTTTTT
>NZ_JAVRCK010000252.1:0-1030 GCF_034530815.1 Nostoc sp. DedSLP03 | reverse complement strand
TGTGCTGTAGTTGTGTGAGGTTTTTACAATTTTCCCATTGGAGTTTAGATTTGAGGAATTCCCAAAACCGCTCAATTGGGTTGAGTTCAGGAGAGTGAGGAGGTTGAAAAATCGGGATAATGTTATCTGGATAATCGAGAGCTTTCGCTTTGTGAAAAGATCCTTGGTCGAACTGGATAACCGCGATATCATCACCAAGGTCAACAGACAGCAACTCTAAAAAGTTTTGAAAACAATCACCATTTAGGTAGGGGAACTCATAGAAAAAGCTGTATCCATTTAGGGGTTCTACAACTCCGTATAAATAAAAATTTTCACGCTGCCATTGGCTTAAACCTACAGGTTTAACTCCTCTAGCCGTAATTAAACGTCCTGCAATTGTCTTTAATCCTAAACGTGTTTCATCCTGACACAAGTACCTCAATCGTTTCCCCTCTCCAAACTCCTCCTGCAAGAATTTGAATGCTAGAGGAAGTTTTTTTTAAAGTGAGATAGACTTTCTGGGTGTTGCTTGGAGCTTTGAGGACGAGGCACTTTCAACTTCGCACCCAAACGGTTGCGAACAATTTCATACACTGTTTTATAGGCAAGTGAAAGTCCTAATTCGCTCTTGAGCCATTCTTGAATTTGACCATAGCTTTGAAACCCAGATGGCTCCTGCAACCGCTTTTTCAAGCGTTCTAAGTCTGAACCATTGATACTCGGAACTTTCCCTGGTGCATGTTTGACTTCAAGCAAGCCCCTTGTTCCTTCATCTTTATACTTTCTCACCCAACGAGTTATGGTTGCTTCATCACGCCCTAAGCGTTCTGCTAGCGATCGCCTGCTGTTGACTTGATCGCTCTTGAGCCAATAGAGCATTTGCAATCTTTCTTTCCTGCTTGCCGTTGTTGCATGTTTGAGAGCTTTCTCCAATTCTTCAAGGCTTTCTGAAATCTCGATTTGGAATGGACGACTCATCACAAAACCACTAAATGTACCTATCTATAAGTTTGACGTAGTTTGGCGCATCTTCATACAGAATTGGTAT
>NZ_JAVRCK010000251.1:0-1100 GCF_034530815.1 Nostoc sp. DedSLP03 | reverse complement strand
CCCCTTAAAATGATTATCATTATTATAATTGATTATTTTATTCCTTGGAAGTCCCCTAACTTTTCCTGATTGACCATAGCAGTATTTTAGGTGTTAAGCGATGGATACCTATGGTGGCAAGCTACGCACCCTCAGCAATCCCAATTCTAGACCAATCCCCCAAATCCTCCCCAGTTATGAATAAAATCTTGGGGTCAAAGAAACTCTAGGAGGCAAAGGTTGGGGCTGGATTGCTACCCAGTCAGGAGAAAATAATGAAATTTTATTACTAGGTGGTGGTAATGGTAAAGTTGGTGAACCACCATTAATAGATTGAGTTTCAGTGTCTTTCAGTTCAATTTCTTGAAGATAGATATCTTCAATGACTAGTTTTTTTAAGTTTGGTATCATAAGTTTTTGAGCAATTAATGTTTGATGATTCTGGTAATGTGGGCTGTTGTTCAGAGTTACTGAATTCATTCTGAACTGGTTTTCCTATTGTCTTAGGAGGTTATGGTCTATCTCCTGTGATCTGTGGTTCTGGTTGTGGGTTATCATTCTGGCTCATGTTAATTTATCTCCTTTGTAACTTTAATTATTTGGCCGTTTTCAAGATTTCTTGCTTGGAGTTGGTAAATCTTGAAGTTCAGTAAACGCAGTCAGTTTGTGTCTTGACAATTATGATTTCAAGAGATGTCATCTCAATTCCGTAATCAATAGAAAATTTTACGCTCATTAAAAGAAGCTACAGTGCGATGCCTGCGGTGTTCTCGTTGCCATCGCTAAAACCTACACTTATGCAATAAAGTATTTTTAAAGGCGACTGTCACAAGCTATAGTTCACGATCTCTGTACTGTCATTCTCTACGATGACTTTTAGTTTTTATGCACTGAGAATAGAAAGCACCCCAAGCACTACCAATTCTGCTAAAATCACCTCTGCCTTTAACTTATCTCCTCCAACATAGCTAAATGCTTACTCAAAGGAGCCAGCGTATTAGCAACAATCATCCCACTAGCGACGACAGCGGGTAAACCGATGCCGGGGAATGTAGAGTCACCGCAACACATCAACCCCGCTAAAGGTGTACCGTGACCAGGAAACAAACCTTTAGCAGCAG
>NZ_JAVRCK010000250.1:0-1130 GCF_034530815.1 Nostoc sp. DedSLP03 | reverse complement strand
ATACCAATTGAATATGAAGCTGCATATAATAGAGGAAAGCAAACTCGGTAAGTTGATATACCCATGAGCCGCCCATTTCAAATTGAGATCGCTGAGAGCGAAGAGGAACTAAAAAAACGCCTACAAACAGTGTCTTCAGGAATCCAGAAAGAAAAGTTACAAATGTTGTGGTGGCTCAAGAGTGGTCAAGTCAGCCAACAGCAAGAAATTGGAAAACGCTTGGCCAGAGATACTTCAACAGTGACAAGATGGTTGCAGAAGTATAGAGCGAGTGGACTGTCTGGCTTGTTAAAAATTAAGAAAGCAGCCGGAGCAAAACGAAAAATTAACGATGAGACACTCGCTTCCCTCAAGCAAGAACTGGAAACAGGGAAAGGATTTAGTAGTTACGGTGCAATCGTCGAGTGGTTGAAACAAGAACATGGACAAGACATAGAGTATGCAACGGTTTATGCATGGGTTCGATATCGATTAGGCGCAAAACTAAAAGTGCCTCGCCCTCAAAGCCACAATCAAGACGAGAAATTGATATCTGATTTTAAAAAAACTCGGAATTATTCTTAATTGTCTAGAACAACATCTAGCACCCAGCAAGTATGTTCGCTACCTGTGCCAGGATGAAACGAGGGTGGGACTGAAAACTCTTACAGGAAAAGTAATTACTGCTTCTGGAGTCAAGCCTACTGTTGAGGTGAAATGGCCACGGGAAAATTTTTGGATTTATGGTGCAATTGAACCATTGACTGGAGACCACAACATTATGAGTATCCGAAATTGAATGGCGAGTGTTTTCAACAGTTCTTGGACTGGCTATCTCAACAATTAGGTGATGATTACGCTATTTTACAGATTGACCAAGCACCTGCTCATACAAGTTCAGCGATTCGTTGGCAAGAATTTATTATTCCTCTGTATCAACCACCTTCAGCCCCTGAACTCAATCCCATTGAAAGGCTTTGGCAGCTACTCAAGAAACCACTCAAAAATCAACTTTTCTCTTCTTTACAGACTTTACGCGATCGCATCCAACAAATATTCGACCAACTTACACTTGAGCAGGTAATATCTGTATCTTCTTATAACTTTATTTTAGAAGCTCTTTTCTATGCAGCTTCATATTAAATTGGTAT
>NZ_JAVRCK010000249.1:0-1136 GCF_034530815.1 Nostoc sp. DedSLP03 | reverse complement strand
GAGAAAACATATTTCTTGTTTTTCTTGGAATAATTTATTCTTTGGAAATCCCTTAGTTGCTAGCTTAAACAAACTCAAAACTTGAATTTATTACTTCTACCCTTCCGACTTCTGCCTCCTGCCTTCTGCCCTCTGCCTTCCCCCAACCGAGATCACCAAAAGTTGCCAAGAACCATCTTTTCCTTTAAGTCACACTTTCTCGATTTATGGTTCAAAACTTTTCCTATATTATGGGTTCTTGTCAGCTTTTGGTGATGATGAAAAGTTACGCGCTTTAAGGCAGAAGGCAGGAGGCAGAAGGCAGAAGGGTTTTAAAATTTTGCCTGTCGTCGTAGAACTTGTGACAAAGATCCAGATCCAACTTGAAGACTTTTATTGTGATGTAGAGATTCTTTAACCCTTATACCACAAGGCTTTCTGTAATTTTATTCTTTCTTCCTTCTGCCCTCTGCCTTCTGCCTAAACCAGCCCACTATTGATCACCAAAAGTTGCCAAGAACCATATTATGATTCAAAGCACACCCATAATGTGGGAAAAATTTTGGGCGTTGCAGAATCAGTCTATGATGGGCTGAGGAATGGGCACTTCTCGGAACTTGAGGTCGTGAAGTAACAATCGAATTGAATGCGCCAGCATTTCTACTGATTTTGAATAACACAAGGTCTTACGATGTAATCGAGCCAGATAATGGCGTAAGCGAGTGTTTTCACCTTCCACTCTTGTCATGTAAGTTTTGCTCACAATCTGGTCACCCTCCGGTATAAAACCAGGATAAACAGACCATCCATCAGTAACATAGAAGTAGCACTGCCATGTTGCCACAACTGCTTACAAAGGTTTGAACGTCTCAGCACTATGATCGCCTAAAACCCAGGCTAAGATCCCTGTGAGCATCATCAGATGCATCAACTTTAACCAACCCAGTTGATTCCTCAAATTCTAGTTTCCAATTACTTTTTATCCTCAAGACAAAATATTTGTTTTCTTGTACTAATTCTTGAATAAATTTTAGTCCAGCAAAGTGGCATAAATAATCAAAGGTTCGTAGTGAGGGCTGAAGCGCTCGTTTGAGGACTTTAGCCCTCTTCTGTCACTTTCCGGGTATTCTAACCCTCTTCTGTCACTTTCCGGGTAT
>NZ_JAVRCK010000248.1:0-1137 GCF_034530815.1 Nostoc sp. DedSLP03 | reverse complement strand
AAAACTTTATTGACTCTGCACCAAGTAATAAGCAAACCTCTCAAGCTGAAACTAAGGAGTCTTGCACATCAACAACCCAAGCTCAACAGATGTTGGCGCTTTTGGAGAATACGAAAGCCAATTCAATTGATGAGTTTATCCAAACCGAGTTGAAATTAGACGGAGTTCCACCAGAACTAATCCGTTTGGGAATTGAAAAATTACTCCAAAATTCACCAATTAAATACAAATTCGACGGCTGCGATAGTAATCAAAATTAAAATTTATTGAATAACTTATGCGAGACAATAATCAAAGCAACTCCCCCTCAAAAGCCTCAAGCTCTTTAGAAAAATTAACGACAAGTGTTGTTAACTTTATTAACAGTCTCTCTCAAAGCTTTAGACTATCAGAACGCGAACTACTAGTTCAACAACAGTGGCTACATAATATGCAGACTAGTAAGTTCCTCAAAGAACAACAAGATTTCATTAATGAAGCTAATCAACAGATGCCTATACTGTTAACTTCCAAGTCAAGATTAATAATTCTGGAAGCAATACTTGTCACTCGTGCCAAAAATGGGCAACCTATAGATGATTTAGTGACGGCAATTGAAGTAGTCAGAAAGAACGTTATTGACATAGATATCCAGCCCAATCTCAATTTAGAAAAGGAGCGAAAAACTCAACTTCAGAAAACTAAATATACCCTAATTACACATTGTCATCAATACGAATTACCTATTCTGAGTGAAGTTGGTAATTTAATCACTGATGCCCGAAATCTTATATTAGTTGTGCCCTTAATTTCGGCTCTATTTGTTTTGATTTTGCCTTTTACTAACCCAAGGATCTGCAATTCTTGGGAGAACGCTACTGGCACTTATAAAAACAAAAGTTTGTTTTGTCAACTTTTAAATGATTTGAATCGTTTTTTTCAAGACTATCAGAAGCTCCAATGAATCTTCTAGCCCTGGCAACAATCACCGGAGCGTTGGTGTTTAAGATGGTGTCAATAAAGCGTTGATATGCCGCCGCACGAGATATTGTTGTTGATCTGCGGAGAACTGTTCAGGACAAATGACAACACCAGTGCCAATGCCATCCACTAGGGCAATGAGTGCATTGGCTTCGAGGGTTAAATTAAGATCGGCTC
>NZ_JAVRCK010000247.1:0-1165 GCF_034530815.1 Nostoc sp. DedSLP03 | reverse complement strand
TTGGTCAAAGAATGTAAAGGAGCTGCTATTTGTGAAAAATGCTTAATGAATTTTCTAACATATTGGCAAGCTCCAATGAAGCTTCTTACCTCAGTTACTGTCTTCAGTCTCGGCCAATTAAGGATGGCCTCAATCTTCTTTGGATCAATTCTAAGCTCTCCTCCACCGATCACAAATCCAAGGTACACTAGTGTCTGCTTTCCAAACTCACACTTCTTTGCATTTAGCTTCAACTGATGCTTTTGAAGCACCTTCAGTACCTTCTCTATGTGCTGGATGTGTTCTTCCCAGGTTCTACTGAAAACTAGAATGTCATCCAAATACACAATTACACAATCATCAATAAAAGGTCTGAGTACCTCATTCATTAGTCTCATAAATGTTGCTGGAGCATTACAGAGACCAAATGGCAACACCATCCACTCGAACAGTCCTTGCTTAGTCTTGAAAGCCGTCTTCCAGGTGTCTTCCTCTTTAACTCGAACCTGATGATAACCTGACTTCAGGTCCAACTTTGTGAAATACTGAGCATGCTGCAATTGATCCATAAGATCATCAATTCTAGGTAGAGGGTATCGATTTTTCACTGTGATTTTATTCAGTGCTCTAAAGTCGATACACATCCTCCATCCTCCGTCCTTCTTAGGCACTAATACAACAGGGGATCCACATGGTGAGCAACTAGGCCTTATCACTCCCTGCTCCAGTAGTTCCTGAATCTGCCTTTTGATTTCTTCATTCTCCATTATAGAATTTCTATACAAAGCCAAATTTGGCAAAGGAGATTCTGCTACAAGGTTAATTTCATGATCTATTGGGCGCCTTGGGGGTAAACCTTCCACTTTTGAAAATAAAGATTCATACCTGTCCAATAGCTCCCTGATCTGCTGCTGCTGATCTGGGTGCAACACTTGTGCTGAAGATTCTGCCTCTTCCCTTGGCTGCTCCCTTGACCTCAACATAAGCAAAACAAATTTTCCACATGCATTAACCAATCGTTTTGCCTGTGTAGCTGAGACCATTGAAATCTTCTCCTGATTCCTGGTAGCATTAACTATGTACTCCTTTCCATCCTTGACTAATCTGTACTTCCTTAATCTTCTATAATGAATAGCATCCCTATCCCATAGATAAGGGCTTCCGAGTACAACCTGGCAGACATCCA
>NZ_JAVRCK010000246.1:0-1165 GCF_034530815.1 Nostoc sp. DedSLP03 | reverse complement strand
TTAACGTGAGTTCGACGGATAGAAAAGCCCGAAAAGCCTGGTAGATATAAATTTGCTTAACAGGGTAGGCGAAGTGCGATCGCTACGATTGATTGAGAATTGGCAAAAAAGTCACAAAAAAATGCCGAGACTAAAAATATCTAACAAAATAAGGGTCTCGGCTATGTATACCATTGTATCTCGCCTCGATATCATACAAATTTTCTGCGACGTAGATGATTTTTGTCACCAATGGGAAAACCTCTGGCGGCAAGTACCGCAATTGCCATCAACAATGGGAGAAAAGCGTAGCAAATCGAGGATGCATTTATCAGAAGTGATGACAATAGTCATCGCATTTCATGGCAGTGGATATAAGACTTTCAAGGAATTCTATACCCTGCAAGTGCTGACAGGTTGGCGTAAAGCATTTCCCAATTTGGTCAGCTACACTCGGTTTGTGGAATTGATGCCTTGGTGCTTGATGTTATTATGTTGCTTTTTACATACGCGCACAGGAGAAATTACAGGGATTAGCTTTATCGATTCCACTCCAATTAATGTTTGTCATAACTGTCGAGCGCATTCTCACTCTTGTATTTAAAGGATTAGTGAAATGGGGAAAAAATTCTGTGGGCTGGCACTTTGGATTTAAACTACATTTGATTAT
Organism: Nostoc sp. DedSLP03; assembly: GCF_034530815.1. Taxonomy (NCBI): domain Bacteria; kingdom Bacillati; phylum Cyanobacteriota; class Cyanophyceae; order Nostocales; family Nostocaceae; genus Nostoc; species Nostoc sp. DedSLP03. Next base: position 516 of record NZ_JAVRCK010000246.1, on the reverse strand, counting down.
TAATGACTGTGGAGAATTCTTGGCATTTTCCCTCACTCCCGCCAATGTGGATGACCGAAAGCCAGTCCCAGATATGACTAAGGGTTTAATTGGTAAACTTTTTGGAGATAGAGGATACATCTCTCAAAAACTATTTGAGGAGTTATACGAGCGAGGCTTAGAGTTAGTTACAAAATCCAAGAAGAAAATGAAAAATCGTTTGGTAAAACTGATTGATAAGATTCTATTACGCAAACGTGCTGTCATTGAGTCCGTCAATGACCATCTAAAAAATATATGTCAAATCGAACACCAAGGTCATCGTAGTCCATTTAACTTTTTGGTTAATTTGATGGCTGGTTTAGCTGCTTATACCTATTTGCCTAAAAAACCTTCCATTGATATTCACCCAAAAGATTTGCCTGCACTACCTCCTGCCATTTTTTAATCCGTCCGCGATCGCCTTTATCATGCCGAGTTATGCAAATCTATACATAGCAGGCTTTTTGCCTTTTTCTAACCGTCGAACTCACGTTA
>NZ_JAVRCK010000245.1:0-1226 GCF_034530815.1 Nostoc sp. DedSLP03 | reverse complement strand
GCTGTGAGTTCAATGGCTCGATGCAACGCTATCCTTAATCAAGGGGGGACGTTGCCATGAAACGAAGAACTCGTATTAACTACACGCCAGAGCAGAAGGCAATTATCTGGGATAGATATAAACAAGGTGATTCCCTGCATGATATCGCCAGAATGTTCGACAGATTTCATTCTTCTATCATGCCCACAATCCACCAGACAGGTGGCTACCGTCCTCCCGTTCGAAAGCGGCATCGATTAGCGCTTACGCTTGATGAAAGAGAAGAAATATCCAGAGGATTGGTAGCAAAACTCAGTATCAGGGACATCGCTGCCAACTTATCAAGAGCACCCTCAACGATTAGCCGCGAGGTCAGGAGGCACGGAGGTGCCAAGCAATACCGTGCAGCAAAAGCCGACAATGCTGCTTGGGAAAATGCTCTGAGACCAAAACCTTGCAAGCTAATTGAAAGCCCCACATTGTGTAAAATCATTGCAGAGAAGATGCATCAGGACTGGTCGCCGGAACAGATCGCCGGTTGGCTGAAACGCTGTTATCCGGATAATCAGGAAATGCATGTGTCACACGAAACGATTTATAAAACGCTTTTTATACAAACCCGGGGGGCATTAAAAAAAGAGCTGCAGCAATGCCTCAGAAGCGGAAGAGCGGTTCGTAGATCCCGAACGTCATCACTTAAAGGGAAAGGATTAGGGAAAATCCCGAATGCGATACCTATCAGCGAAAGGCCACCGGAAGCCTCAGACAGAGCCATCCCTGGTCACTGGGAAGGTGATCTGATCCAGGGCTCGAAAAACTCCTATATCGTCACCCTCGTAGAACGCCATTCCCGCTTTGTTATGTTAGCCAAAATCAGGGACAACAAGACCATAACGGTTATATCTGCACTCATCAGACAAGCCCGGGAATTACCTGTTGAGCTATATAAAACATTAACCTGGGATCGGGGAGCTGAAATGACCAGCCACACCCGGTTTACTGTAGCAACAGACATCCAGATTTACTTCTGTGATCCTCAATCTCCCTGGCAACGTGGCTCAAATGAAAATACGAACAGGTTGCTAAGACAATATTTTCCAAAAGGAACTGACTTATCGGTTCACAGTCAGCACAGACTAAACAGCGTTGCCAGACAGCTCAACGAAAGACCGAGAAAAACGCTAGACTATGAATCACCCGCAGAACGGTTCAATAAGTGTGTTGCGTCCATCAGTTGAACTCACAGC
>NZ_JAVRCK010000244.1:0-1241 GCF_034530815.1 Nostoc sp. DedSLP03 | reverse complement strand
GCTATTACGCTTTCTTTAAATGATGGCTGCTTCTAAGCCAACATCCTGGCTGTCTGTGCCTTCCCACATCGTTTCCCACTTAACCATGACTTTGGGACCTTAGCTGGCGGTCTGGGTTGTTTCCCTCTTCACGACGGACGTTAGCACCCGCCGTGTGTCTCCCGTGATAACATTCTTCGGTATTCGCAGTTTGCATCGGGTTGGTAAGCCGGGATGGCCCCCTAGCCGAAACAGTGCTCTACCCCCGAAGATGAGTTCACGAGGCGCTACCTAAATAGCTTTCGGGGAGAACCAGCTATCTCCCGGTTTGATTGGCCTTTCACCCCCAGCCACAAGTCATCCGCTAATTTTTCAACATTAGTCGGTTCGGTCCTCCAGTTAGTGTTACCCAACCTTCAACCTGCCCATGGCTAGATCACCGGGTTTCGGGTCTATACCCTGCAACTTAACGCCCAGTTAAGACTCGGTTTCCCTGCGGCTCCCCTATACGGTTAACCTTGCTACAGAATATAAGTCGCTGACCCATTATACAAAAGGTACGCAGTCACCCCATAAAAGAGGCTCCCACTGCTTGTACGTACACGGTTTCAGGTTCTGTTTCACTCCCCTCGCCGGGGTTCTTTTCGCCTTTCCCTCACGGTACTGGTTCACTATCGGTCAGTCAGGAGTATTTAGCCTTGGAGGATGGTCCCCCCATATTCAGACAGGATACCACGTGTCCCGCCCTACTCTTCGAACTCACAATAAGTGCATTTTTGTGTACGGGAGTATCACCCTGTACCCTGCGACTTTCCAGACGCTTCCACTAATGCACAAACTGATTCAGGTTCTGGGCTGTTCCCCGTTCGCTCGCCGCTACTGGGGGAATCTCGGTTGATTTCTTTTCCTCTGGGTACTTAGATGTTTCAGTTCCCCAGGTTCGCCTCGCAACACTATGTATTCATGTTGCGATGATGCACAGAGTGCACCGGGTTTCCCCATTCGGACATCGTCGGCTGTAGCGGTTCATATCACCTTACCGACGCTTTACGCAGATTAGCACGTCCTTCATCGCCTCTGACTGCCAGGGCATCCACCGTGTACGCTTAGTCGCTTAACCTCACAACCCACAGGCGTTTTACAACGCATGCAGACTGCAAGCATTTGAGAGACTCGAACATGTCATCATTCATTTCTTATTACGGAGAAATGAACCGACACGTCGTTTCAATTTTCAGCTTGTTCCGGATTGTTAAAGAGCA
>NZ_JAVRCK010000243.1:0-1248 GCF_034530815.1 Nostoc sp. DedSLP03 | reverse complement strand
ACAGGACTTACGCAACTGTCACAAGCAATGGCGCGGTGTAACCGCGCCGTGCGCCTAAACAACTACGCGATAAACATAGGAACAGCCGGACGTTTTAGTTGCTGAACTAAATAATTAGATAGCAATCCATGCTTAATTTGATAAATTGTTTGACCAGTTTTATAAGCTAAATCTTTGAGCCGAAGCCAGACTAAAATAGCGCAGGCGATATGATTTCTTTGAATACGACCCTTACGGCATTGACATGATTCAATGCCAGTCAATTGCTTCAATTCGCGGTGAAACTCCTCAATTTTCCATCGAACCTTACACACTTTTTGTACAACGTCCATAGAATCTTGAGATAAATCGTTTGTAGCAATAAAATCCGTTCTGTCGATCGAGACAGTTACTCGGAATAGTTTCACTTTTTTAGATTGAGGAAACTTTTTTATTTTAATTATTTTACCTGATTTCAACTCCTCGTCATTCCAAGATAACGATTCAATTTTTTTATAATCTTCAAGACAATTCGTATCATCTACAAGTCGATTACGTTTGAGAGGACAATAATAATATTTTCCTAAGCCATCAATGCATAACATTAATTTATTTGTGGCATACCAAGTATCCATTAAGACAGTTTTAAATGGTAAAACCTTATGATAAACAAGGTTTTGCAGCATTTCTGTTACATGGTCTATTTTAGTTTTACCATCTCTGTCTGGGTCATAAATACGATAGTCAACTACCCAAAATTTTCCCAGTTCATGATTGACATATATACAATTTATTAAACCAATTCCTTGAATGACTCTATGTTCGTTGCCACTATATTGCCGTTTAGTTATTTCTATTTCTATGGCATATCTTTTATCTATTACTGTGTCATCAAAAACTAGATATGCGTTCTCACTCACAGAGATGATATCTTTAACATTATCCCAAAGCAAACGTGGTGTTAACTTTTCATTCTTCAGATAGCGGTTGATTTTATCATGACTAATCTGCTCCAAATGCTCTGCTAAATTTGTGAGAGTATAATTAATCTGACTACTTAACAAGTACTGGCAATAGTTAAGTTTAGTAAACTTCATAAAATACAGGATTGATTTTATGCATCCTCAACTAATTTTCTCATGATTTGAAGAATATTTAACACAGTTGATTACTGTTACTAATTTCGGCAATACCTTCTGAGTACGCCACTTTTATAGTACATAAATACTATTAATTAGTGATCGCGCTGTGCCAGTTGCGTAAGTCCTG
>NZ_JAVRCK010000242.1:0-1324 GCF_034530815.1 Nostoc sp. DedSLP03 | reverse complement strand
AGGTGATTTCTAGGAAAGAATTTACCAATGGAGGTAAAATGTACCCTTGATGCAAAGAAAACAGGAGCAAGCATTTGGATACGTTAGCCACAGCCACCGCACCCAAATCATTAACACCATCGCAAATTGAAGACTTGCGGTTGGCAGCATCGAAAATGAATGGAGTAGAACGTCGGAGTTTTCAGGCAGAGATGGCATTGAAATATTGCCAGGGAAGCACAAGGCTTGCAGAAACGTTATTTGGCTGGGGTAGACAGAATATAGAGGTAGGATTGGCAGAAAAACGAACAGGGATAACCTGTGTAGGATTACAGTCAACCTTTAGTGGAGCAAAGCGTTGGGAGGAGAAACAACCGGAAGTTGCATTGTCACTGCAACAGCTTGCAGAATCTTATGCTCAACAAGACCCAACATTTAAAACATCATTAGCCTATACCAGACTAACAGCAGCATCGGCGTTGAAAGAATTAAAAGAGCTTGGATTTAGCCAAGAGCAATTGCCAGGAGCCAGTACAATGGCACAAGTATTGAACCGAATGGGCTATCGTCTTCGCAAAATCGTAAAAGCCAAACCTCAAAAAAAATTGCACAAACAGACGACATCTTCAACAACATTAAAGAATTTCAGAATCTTGCAACAAGCGAATCAGTCAAGAGACTAAGCATAGACTGTAAAGCCACCGTCAATATTGGAGATTATTCGCGTGGCGGAAAAACCAGAGGGGACAATCAAGCTAGCGACCATGATATGGGATGCAAGGAAAAATACATTCCTTGTGGAATTGTAGACGAAGACAATGGGCAACTACATATTATCTTTGGCAGTTCCTATAAAACCAGCGATTTCATTGTTGATAACCTGATTCATTGGTGGAAAACAATTACACCAGAACAAAGACGGGATAGCGAACTGATACAAATTAAAATTGATAACGGTCCCGAAAGTAGCGGAGTACGAACTCAATTCTTAAAAAGGATGGTTGAATTTGTTGATCGGATTAACAGACCCATTCAATTACTTTACTATCCCCCCTACCATAGTAAATATAATCCTATAGAGCGCTGCTGGGGCATTCTTGAACAGCATTGGAATGGAACCAAGCTTGTTGATGTTGAAACTATGCTCTCATGGGCTTCTAGCATGACTTGGAAAGGACTACATCCAATTTTGACTTTAAGCAACATTGTTTACCAAAAAGGGATTTCTCTGACTAAGAAAGCCATGAAGCAAGTCGAGTCTAGATTGCAGAGAAATCCACTTTTGCCCAAATGGGATATCTTGATTCGACCACTTTAGCTGGTAATTTCTTTTTAAAAAATCACC
>NZ_JAVRCK010000241.1:0-1332 GCF_034530815.1 Nostoc sp. DedSLP03 | reverse complement strand
ATAGACCTTGTAATAAAAAATGCTTCAACTATCAATGAAGCAGTGAAATTACAATTATCAGCTTTTAATTTTCAACTTACTTGATTGTTGATACAAAAAAAGGCCGCGCCAACGGCCATGAATTTTAGAATCCACAAACATTATGAAACATAATTCTGATGTGCCTGGGCAATTAGCATTATTTGCGATTGCACCAACAGTTGAAACAAGGACTACCATTCACGATCCTTACTGGGATGAAGTAGGAACCGCTCCCGAACACCCCCAACCAGAAACCAGATGGAATCCTGCGGACTTTGGGGAAGTTCCTCATAAGGTAAGTGACAATGGACAACTGACAATTTTCTTTGATGACAGCGATGAGCCACCAGACCCGGACGACTATTTAACCCTGGATGATTACGAGCAAGCTTGGGCTGAATGGGAGTCAACTGTTCGGGAGCATGATACACAGGCTTCTGTATTAGTCAGTGAAGACTCGGAAAAAATCGCGGGCGATCGCCAGCTCTTTGTTCGGGAGCATGATACACAACAAGTTGCTCCCGAACACAGTATATTGGGAGTACCTTGCTCCCCTGCTCCCGAACACACTCATTGGGTTGAGAAGTACTGGGTTAAACGTGGCAACAGCAAACATAACTATTACCGTTACTGCTGGATGTCGGGTAGGAAGATTCACCACTGTCATATTTCAGGTGGCAGCACGGCATCACCTCTAGCTGTGCAGCGCCGGGAAGTTGTGGAAATTGCGATCGCAGATGGTAAATTACCATTTGAAATCGAGAAACTAATCCGAGGCTGGAAGAATGAATCGCCCACCATGCCCAAGGTGCAACCAAACAACACTAATTTTCAAAAACGGAACCTATAAATTGTCTGATCAGACAGTAGTGCAAAGGTGGTTTTGTCAGCGATGCCGCAAAGCCTTTACTCCTGCAACAGTTCAGGAGATTGGCGCAGCAGTTCTTGAAGCTTCCGCAGCTCATCCCAGGTGCGAGATGTAATGTTTGGTTTCGCAAAAAGTTGTGTAGAGCGGTAATTCTTGGTTCTCCAAGCGATGTAGCGGTCAATTATCTGTAAAAAATCCCCTGAATCGGGGATGGCATAACTTTGATCGTTTATCAGTTTGGAATCAACAGACCTAGCGTAAACCGAAATGTTGTCTTTGAGCGCAATCGGTACGCGAATAGAGGTAGTTTTCCCACTGCGCCAAGTGCTGCCTGATTTCCAGGTTGTGCGAGTCCGTCCCATAAGAAGAGAAAATGCCGTGTAACACGGCAATATTACCACTAACTCCCAATGCTCAATGACGAATGACGAATGACGAATGAC
>NZ_JAVRCK010000240.1:0-1367 GCF_034530815.1 Nostoc sp. DedSLP03 | reverse complement strand
AAACAAGAACTGAGAACTCGAATCATATAATCGTTATCCATACCAGTCCGTTTCATTTTTTGTCGGAGACTACGTTTATAAGTTTGTTCACGATTGAGAGCATTGAGAGCAATGCGTCGTAAAAGAGCAAAATTCCGGGGACTGTGAAAAGAGCGAATGCGACAAGAATCCTCAGCAAAAGTACAATCCAGAGTCCAGTGAGCTTGGTTTTCAATACCCCAATGTTTGCGGATAACTCGGCCTAAAAGTTGAGCATCGCTGTGCAAAGAAGTCAGATAAAATTGAATCTCACGAGTAGTTTTGTTCCAAAGACGACGCTCCCGAACAACCATGACAATGCTTTGGAGTCCAGCCCAGATTTTGGGTTGGTAAATTTCACCAAGAGCAGAAACTGGCACAGACCAAACTTGACGAATTTCCGTGCGGTGATGTCCTTTTTCAATGCGGTGGTCGTAACTGACATCAATGCCTTGAAAATCCTGTGCAGCGGCTGTTTCAAACCATTGTTTTACTTGATGGTAGAGAGTCGGATGATTTGCCTTGAGTGCTAGGACATAATCTGCTTTTTTGTGGATAATCTTGTTGGCAATCTCGGTTTGAGTTCCCATTGCATCAATAGTGATGATAGAGCCTGTGATATCCAGTAACTCTAATAATGCCGGAATTGCTGTAATCTCATTAGATTTATCTTCCACTTTCATCTGTGCCAAGACCAAATTTTGTTCACTTGCCCAGGCACTAATTACGTGCAATGCGGATTTACCTTGATTTCGGTCATCAGAACCCCTAATAGTCTTTCCGTCTATGGGAATTATCTCTCCTCCCTTCTTCGTCACTAGGGTTTCTATCCATCTCAAGAAACAACGGTTGAATTCTTCTGGATTGATGAACTCAAATACCCGTCGAAAGGTGTCATCGGAAGGGATTCCATTTGGTAATGCTAAAAATTCTTCTAACCACTTTTGCTTACTGATGGCGTAGTTCTCCATGTCTTCCCATCCTTGCGCTCCACCTATGACTGCCAGAATCGCAATTACCACGATATCTGTGAGTTGATGCTTCTTTGTTCGCTCTACTCTTGGGTCTTTGATGTCTCCAAAATTATCCACTAAACTTTTTTGAATAGCTTCCATTGATGCTACTTCTTGCGGCTTTGGCTGATCAGGATTACTTTTTTTGGCTGGAGCCGATTTAGTCTTAAATCCTTCAGACATAAAGTTTCATTAGAGAAGTTTTCTATCTTGAGTGCATTGCTTTCATCTCACTTCTTTGCCCTGATGTCAAGTACATTTTTTATCTGCCCACTAATCTTTATCTTGTTTCTTTTGTCAAGTTCATACTATACCAATTTAGATGAGCTTACCCTG
>NZ_JAVRCK010000239.1:0-1375 GCF_034530815.1 Nostoc sp. DedSLP03 | reverse complement strand
ATCCAATTAAGAGAACTTCAGCCATCTGGAACAGAAGGGGGAAATGCTACAGCAGGAAGTTGGAACAAGCGAAAACTTAATAGTATCGCAAATGATGATACCGCTTCGGTTATTATCTCCAATAATGAGTTTGTATTACCTGCTGGAACCTATATATTGAACGCAATTTCACCTTTTTACCGAACTGCAACATCAAGAATTAGGTTGAGGAATGTTACTGATAACATTGTTCTTTTGAACGGTAGCTCAATCTATCCTGGGTCTGGGGTGGATGTTCAGTGCTTGGCAGAACTTAGTGGCAAGTTTTCAATAGCTGCAAATAAATCTTTGGCGCTTGAATATCGAGTATTTAGAAATCAGGACTCAGCTTCTTTGGGGCTTTCTAGCGGTTGGGGAGTCGAAGAAATATTTTCGATAATTGATTTGTTCAAATTGTAATAAATTATAGTTATAAAATAATGAATACTACGCGGACAGTAGTAGCTGTTACTCCTTCTAATTCCCCAGGAATAACACTAACCTTAGAAAGTACTGGTATATTTTTAGGGATTCTTGTTAGTGTTTCTGTTCTTGGTGGTGTAGCTATTACCGTCATCAGTAAAATGAATCGGATTTCAAATTCGATTACTCAAATTGAAAAAACTCTCGAAGAACAAGCAAGAAATGCTGAAAAAATTCGTGAGATGGATAGAACTTTGGCTTTACATATTCAAGAATATGTAAATCGGAAAGATGTTATTCAAATGCTTCTGGGGCAGCTGAACGAAAAGATTGACCACAAGTTTAAAAGAGTATTGTTTTACACAAGGGATATCCAACGGTTTCTTCAGCGCGATACTGATTTTAAGATCCGCGAGTATGAGGAAACGACTCAGCAGGACGAATAACTCTCTATTCGCTTACCCTCTGGTTGTAAATCGAGAGCCATTCAGCGAAAGTTACAAACACTTCACATTTTTGATTCTTGTCCCACATCCACCAACCGCCAGCTAATCCTGCGTAAAAATTAAAGTCAGCTATTTCTCGTAAGGTTAGGTCGTCTGAACATGACCTGACCTTTTTCCATAGCAAAAATTCAAGCCCTGAAAGCCATCTAGCTGACCACATTCTTTCTGAAAAACTGGTCATCATCTCCCAGACCATTTGTTTTGGGTCTTCTGCAAGCGTTAATTCATTCATGTCTTGTGGGGATTCAGGGTAACTGAAACTTTTTGCTTGTCAATAGGAAAATTGTTCACTACATGAGCAGTTTGCTATAAAGTTTTTTCAAATCCTTACTAGTAAAGAGTTTCGGGTTATATAAATAACTTATGGGTAGTTCTCCCAGCACGGCTGTCACTCCTTATAAGACAAGTGTAGTCTCGCGTGGGGATTC
>NZ_JAVRCK010000238.1:0-1406 GCF_034530815.1 Nostoc sp. DedSLP03 | reverse complement strand
CGATCGCAACGGCAATCGCAGCCTTAACACCAGCGATACAGGGAATACCCGATGCGATCGCCCAATCTCCAACTGTGCAAGCCGCAAACAAAGAAACCACCCAAGGCGCAGTGTGTGAAATCTCTCAGCCTGGAGGATGCTTGAGGAATGCAATAGATGATTCTGCTAATAACATCAACCAAAATAATAATCAAAATACAGCTAACCTTTTAGACAAAATTAATGCTGGTGCAAACGCTGCTCAACTAGCACTTTTAGAATTAATCAATACAAAACTTGGCGATTTAATTCCTGGCGGGATATCAGGTAAATTGCAAAGGCTCAGTCAATGGCTTCATCTTGATAGAGTTCTGAATATTTTAATTTGGTGGCAAACTCTTCATAATGCCTATATGCTTTCAGCTAACTTGGGACAGACATTAACTAGTGCTATTTCAAATGTTTTAGCAGCAATTGGAATCAAAGATGCTGAAGGCAGCCCATTAGAAATTGGAGAAATATTAGGAAAGCAGTTTGATTCTTTAGCTAAAACTGTAATCGGTGAAAGTGAATGGGGAGGCATTAAAGCCGAATACAAAAAATGGAATCGAATTTATCAAGCGGCTGCCAATCTGATGAATTCAATTCAATCAATTGGCTATTCCATTCTCAGCGCTTTGGAAGTTGTAGGCTCTTGGGTCGCCGTAATTGGCAATGCTTTGCGCAAATGGGGTGAAGTTGGCGAAAGTGCCTATAGATGGATGAACCCTACACCTAACTTTCAAAATAAATTCTTTACAACTTTAGAAACAACTGAAAACGTCGTGAGTCAAATTGATAGCGTTGCTTCCGAAGTCTTAAGTGTTCAAGACACAGTTACTCAAATTGGAACACAGAAAACAGAACTTCTCAAAGCATTGGGAGAAGAAGCAAATAGCAAGCAAGGCACTACACCACCATAAGCAACACAAGTCAAAGCTGGTTTTGATGCTTCTAAATTAGTTAGTGCTACAGGATTAGCTATTTCTGATGAAGATAAGGAGGCGGATGAATAATGCCATTACCAGATGGTTTTGATGAATGGGAGAATTTGCAAGACATAGTTAGACTCGAACATAATAAAGCGGTTAAAGCTTACTTTAAAAATCAACCTGATGATGATGTCAGCGAACCAAAACGAAGGTTAAAACATTCTTGCTTAATGAAGGATAGCGACACTTCAACCATGACCATCATGAGAATGTGGTTGTTTGAAATTACTTGTGGTCACGCACAAGCTTTACAACGCCCTGTTTATGGTATTCCTTGGTTCAATGTCCAATCAGAACGGACTTTCAAACCTCAAGTAAAACTTTATTTTTTAGAGCCATATAATTTTGAACTTCACAGTAATGAATCAACTCCTCAGTTAGAAGGTGAAATTACCT
>NZ_JAVRCK010000237.1:0-1409 GCF_034530815.1 Nostoc sp. DedSLP03 | reverse complement strand
TGTACATGAACGAATTGCTAGAGAAACCCTCGCGGGCTACTAATTCGGATTCTGGAGTATCAGCGATGATGTCAGCCCAGCCGGTTTTGTCGTTGTGGCGGATGTTGCTTTCTGCGATCGCACCCAGTCCTGGACGCGCCTTTTCAAATTCATCGACTACTTTTTGTTCTTTGGGTGTTAGTGGTTTCATGGTAAATTTTGAGTAGCTTGGTAGGGACATTTGTCTCTCCAAACAAGCTCCAGGTCATGGCTGGGGCTTGTTTTGGTTTGGATGGTTTGACAGCGAAACCCGAAAACAGCGACCGGAACCGACCATCATCACCTGACGATCTGCAATGCGAACTGCCTTCGAGCGGCTGACCTTAATCATCGGGAATGACCCATCGGCTGAAAGGCTGAACATTTCGTAGTTCTGCAAAGATGACCACTCTACAGCTGTGCGGTCTGCCAAGGCTGAATATTCCACAGTGTTCATGTCTGCGGCCGAAATTGCACTTGGCAGTGATGGCAGGTGACGTTTAGGCTTGTCCGATTGCTTTTTGGGCTTATCCTCGGTCTTTAGCCCTGTTTTAGTAGTGCCATTGGTGGCTTCTAGTGCTTCCATAGTGAGTGCATAAGGGTATGATGCACGGTTTTAAGTCCGGGCATAGTGGGGTTTTAGTCCGGGCATAGTGGGGTTTAAATACCACTAAACACTTGGTTTACTACTGCGATCGCAGTTGAGTCATTTTGGTGAAAGCATTGCTAATTCTGAGCTTTAGCGATTTATCCCTCCATTGTTCGCGTTAAAAGTTGCTTAAGGATATTTCCGCGCCGGGGCACACTTGGCAATGGTGCGGGTGCTTGCTCCATACTTGCCACGCAAAGGTTTAGGCGTGGGGGAGCGATATCACAGCAGTTTTACTACATATCCGGCATAAATGAACCAGACATCAGTCAAAAAATACCGGATATCGGTCAAAAAATGCCGGACATCTCACCTGAAACACCTGAAAAATCAAGCATTCCAGAACCCCTCAGTAACTCTTCAGAAACGTCTCAGGAACTTCTCAAAGAAGTTCCTGATGACGTAACCCCGATGAACGAACTTCTTGAGAAAGTTCGTTCTCGCGGTACAAAAGTCGCAGATAAATTAGCTGTAGCGATGGAACGCTGTATGAAAAAAGCCAGAGGTGAAGAACCCGAACAGTGTTTTAGGGAATTATTTATTAGCAGGTACAAGTGGAGAATTGACGATGAGAGGTTTCAAAAACTTATTCAACTCACAAAAGAATGTACGCTTTCATTCTTTCAGAAATTCAAACACGTATACCAAAATGACGGTATGAGCGCTCCTAGAACATTTGATAAAGCGATAGACCTTGTAATAAAAAATGCTTCAACTATCAATGAAGCAGTGAAATTACAAT
>NZ_JAVRCK010000236.1:0-1419 GCF_034530815.1 Nostoc sp. DedSLP03 | reverse complement strand
AAAATTCTAATCATTCAGTTCTCCTCTGGGTGGTTTCGTCTTGTTCCCTGATGCCGTGCCTGCGAATCACCCGAAGGCCGTTGAGCCTAGTTCACTCTCAAGGCAATGCCGCAGCGCTAACTGCGGCGACATAGGGAGAAAACAGCGCACTCACAGCAGCCGAGCTTATGAAAACAGGAAAGCCATAAAAGCTTGATTCAAGGTAAAAGCCCTAAGCTGCTGTGTGTATGTGCTGTACGGGTGCTTTGGACACAACCCGCGACGGTGGGTAACTTCCACCGTTTCGGCTACTGTGTCAGGTAGCCCGCGCCGTAGCGTGATCGCTTCCAGCGGGCGGTTACGCCATCGCAACAATTACGATTCATCAGGCGGTTACTCGGTCTCAATTTTTGGCAATGTCGAGTTTAAGATTTTGAGGATTTTTGATAACTGCTCTTCAAAATATTCATTTTGAGTAACAGTTTCTATTTCGTATTCAGAAACGTTTTTAATTAATTCATCGAGTTGGGATTTAGCTTTTAATAATTTGTGCCAGGTAATGTAATAATCCCAACTTGGATCTGGTTCTGGAGTATTTGATGTTTTAGTCATTTTAAAAATGCTCGTTTGAGATTTGTTCAACTTTTAATTTGTCGTTTCGCTCGATTAATTCCAACAGTTTTGAAGCTATAAAAGAGCGATCGTAATGAGGAATGCCACTTCCAGAAAGCGCTGCAAGCAAAATTTTGACTTCTGCTTCTAACTCTGTATCTATTCTCAAGTTTTCAAAAAGTGCAAGCATACACCTTCCATAGGCTCTTACTTCTTTGTGGGTTAGTTTTCCTGAATCATCATTGCTTGCAATTCGTTTCAGAATAATTTTCAATCCCTTGGTATCACCATCAAAGCCAAACATCAAACTCCTGCTTCTCCTAAAAAGTTCACAGCACCCGCAAGAATTTCTAATCTTTTAACTTCATCAAGTTCATAATCGGTCATGCAAATTATTGGGTAATCCCGATTGTCGTATCTTAATTTCATGTGCCTGATATACATATCTGGATAGCCAAATGCACCAGGAATAATTTGCTCTCTAAGTACTAGAGTTCGCTCGGTGGGCGGATATGCTTTAGAAGAGAATCCATGCTTGTTTTCTTTTTCTAAATCGTAAAAAGTAATGAATTTTATGTTTTTAGTCATGATGAATGTGATATGTTTTACAAGTCCTGTTTCAAGTGTTTGGATCGATTGCGATCGCACTCCTCCTGCCGCGATCACAATTGATTTAACCGCCGAATTGTTTCCTTAATCGCTCCAGGAGCGTTTTACCCTCAGAGTAGCGGTTGCCAGTGAAGCCAAGCACCTCCGTCACGATCGCACTATCACTTTTTTCACCTCCCAGGCGCTGAATTACCCGCCAAAGTACCCGGTCGTTATCCG
>NZ_JAVRCK010000235.1:0-1423 GCF_034530815.1 Nostoc sp. DedSLP03 | reverse complement strand
TAATGCCGATCAGTTAAGGATCAGTTGAACGATCCAGTGGCTGTGTAAGAATCCGGAAACGCTTCGTTTCCGGATTTTTTTATGCAGCTCAGTCAGGCCCTTGATATCGTCTCTCGTTACGATTCTCTTCGTAATCCTCTGAATACGCTCGCGGATGTTCTTGACCCTGCGCTCATCAGCCGCTGCCTTGAGGAAGCTGGCACGGTCACGCTCCGTAAGCGCAGACTCACTACAGATATGATGGTCTGGTGTCTCATCGGCATGGCCCTTGAGCGCAAAGAACCCCTTCACGCCATCGTTAATCGCCTTGATATTCTTTTACCGGGAAACCGTCCTTTCGTTGCGCCCAGTGCCGTAGTGCAGGCAAGGCAGCGGCTGGGGGACGACGCTGTACGGCGGGTTTTCGAACAGAGCAGCGAGCTCTGGAATGCACAGACTTCCCACCCTGACTGGTGTGGTCTGACGCTGTACGCTGTTGACGGCGTTGTCTGGCGCACGCCAGAAACACCTGATAATGAGAAGGCTTTCGTCCGTTCAGGCACGGTGGCAGGCGCCTCTCCTTATCCGCAGGTTCGCATGGTCTGCCTGATGGAACTCACCAGCCATCTTATCAGCGGCGCCGCGATGGGCTGCCAGAACGAGAATGAGATGGTGCTGGCAGAAGGTCTCATTGAACGCGCGTGCGACAACAGCCTGACTCTCTTCGATAAGGGCTACACGTCATTCGGTCTGCTTAGCGCCTGGCATGAGGCCGGCGAAAATCGTCACTGGATGATAGCGGCACGTAAAGACCTGCAGTACGAAGAGGTACGTCGTCTGGGGAAGGGAGACGTACTTATCCGGGTAAAAACCTCCGCTCATTCACGGAAGAAATGGCCGCATCTGGCGGCGCACACAGAGATGAGGATGATAAGCCGGGAAATAAAAGGCCGGACGTGGCGGTTCCTGACGTCGATGACGGATGCGATGCGTTACCCGGGTAAAGAAATAGCGGATCTCTACAGTCATCGCTGGGAGATAGAGCTGGGATATCGTGAAATAAAGCAGGGTCTCCAGGACAGCAGGCTCACGCTTCGCAGCAGGAAGCCGGAGATGATAAGGCAGGAGCTGTGGGGCGTGCTGCTGGCCTACAATCTGGTGAGATATCAGATGATAAGAATGGCCTCAACGCTGAAGGGATACTGGCCTAACCAGCTCAGCTTCAGGGAATCGACAGCGTGGGTGATGAAACTGCTCTGGACACTTGAAGGCGCATCGCCTGGGCGTATCCCGGAACTGGTAAAGGACGTAAGTTCGATAGCAGAGATGGTCAGACTACCGGGACGACGGGAGCGCTCGTTCCCAAGGGTGGTGAAAGAGAGACCCTATAAATATCCGACAGCCAGAAGAAAAAATGCCAGTCAGGCTTAACTGACTGGCATTA
>NZ_JAVRCK010000234.1:0-1431 GCF_034530815.1 Nostoc sp. DedSLP03 | reverse complement strand
CAGCAATTCCAAATTCAAAAATTTAAGAGGAATCAGTCGCTGGAGAGAGTGGTGAGTCGTTGAGCATGAAGTCAATTAAATGCTGCCAACTTTCAAACAGGAAATACTTGGTGAGGCTGAGGATATCTTGAAAGAATCCTTTGCGAGTGCCACGCTGCAAGCGGATTTGTTGGTAGGATCTGTCAACCAAGTGCAAAACGGTGTGGAAAAGAAAGGACAAGAGATTGAGTGTGAGCAGGAAACAGGTCAAATGGTGTTGCCCGTGTCCAAAATTGTGTTCTAGATGATAGCCCTTGGTTTTGAGGACATTGTGGTTTTCATTTTCGGTCTTCCAGCGACTTCTACCCGCGCTAACCACCATAGGAACGGTCTCGGCTGTCAGTTCATGGCGAGTGATGAAAGCATTTTGGTAAAGGACTTTACCATCGGACTGACGGATGAGCGTTAGTTCGCACCAATTGACTCCCAAGGCGGGTTGGGTGTCTCTCAAGGGAATCTGATTGACGTAGCGATAGCGGTAAATCTCTTTCGAGCGCTTGTGCCAAAGGCTTATTTCTAAGGTCTTGACTTCTCCCAAACGCTCAAGGTAGTCCAACCAGTCATAGAGTGCGGTATGGGATTCGGGCAGGCAAGTGAAGATGAAATTCATCCCAAATTCCAGGCAATGTTCAGCCATCGGCTGATGACTATAGAGGTCATCCCCCAAAAGCGTGACGGGTTGATTTTTGAATTCTGAGGCATAGTTACTTATCCATCGTTTAGCTCCTGCCACTTCACAATCTTGTTTTTCAGATCCATCTTGAGGAGTGATGAACTCAGGAGCTAAGGAAATCACTTGGGACTGACCTGGTGCCACAATTACGGGCAGAATCGCGCTGTGAAAGTAGGTGACAGTGCCGTTTTTATGGGTGCGACTCGAACAGTACTCACAATGGATTGTCTGAGAATTAAAATACTGAGTGCCGTCTAAGGCCACCAACAGATGACTCCCCAGACAGTGATAGGGCTTTAAGTACCCGCCCCGATGCAATGCCTGGTAAACCCAGGTGAACACCCTAAATAATTCGCTTGCGGCGATCTCGTCCAGAATGTTACGAATTTGAGGTGTGGTCGGAATTCGCGTCAAGCCAAATAAGCTTTGGGCATTATCTTGTCCACAGCGGCTATGCATCTGACGCTGATGTTCCAAAAACGACTCGCACTGCATGAAAAATACTGAAAATGCTGCCAGCACGGTATCTTTGATGCTGTAGCGAGTTGCATTACTGGCAAGCCTTGGGTCTTTGGTTTGAGCGATCACTCCTTGGAGAAATCCCAGCATTACTCCAAAACTCAGTGTCATCGGCTCCATCTCGATGTCCTTGAAGAAATACTTCTTATATCCTCAAGCTAGACTCTACCCGTTGTCAAAATTTGAATTTGGAATTGCTG
>NZ_JAVRCK010000233.1:0-1433 GCF_034530815.1 Nostoc sp. DedSLP03 | reverse complement strand
GCAAGAGCGCTCGTGAACTAGAAAACCAGCTTAAGTACGCCAAGGCAAGAGAAGCTTATAACCCACCACAAAAAGAAGATGGAGCAGCTACTCAACGCCGCCCAAAAACTGCTGTTAAATATGCCGTGCTTTCTCCATTAGCCGAGGCAGATGCAGCTTTAACCATTCAGGTATCTGCGGCCGGGATACAGTTTTTCGGAGGAATTACAGCACTGGGTTTAGCAGCCGTAGGCACTGACCCCAAAGCTCCTCGTGGTTTTGTGCCAGCCCAAATGCACGCGATGGTATCTGATAGCTCCCCTAGTACTGTTCGCGCCAAAGGTTCAAACCGCCCTTACACTCGTTATGGTAGAGGGTCTAGAGGCAGCAATGCTCAATACAATTATTCTGCGGCAGTCACTGCTGACACTCCTACTAACCTTGATACAAAAGTCAAGGGGATTTTTACCGCTGTCAAAGACAACCTTGGTGGTAGTTATGGGCGCGTCTGGTTTGAATCAGAGCGTTACCCCATAGGCGCTAGCGGCTGATGATTAATATTTCCACTCCTGCCATTTGGTATCCAGGTCAGTCTGATATTGAATTCTCCGAGGAATTGAGCTTGATGATGGAACGGGCTGCAATAACCCGTGATTTTCTTAACGGCGACATTTCCCCGGATCAACTCTTAGATTTCATCAATGACCAAGGCTTTGATGTTTTTGAAGTGGCTGATGATTGGGACTTAGGCGATGGCATTACTAGCTGACATTAGAGCGGTTGGCGCTTGGGAGCTTTTCTATTATCAAAAGCTTTCAGGCAACCCCCAAAATCGCAGAATTAAAGCCCCAATCATCGATCCGGTTGAACTGCCTTTTATCACCGATAAACATATTTTGCTGGTAGGAGCATCATCAAGTAAAGCAAAGCCAACTTGGTTGCGTGCTGGATATCTCTATCAGCAAATAGGCGGAATTCATATTGACGATACGGTGATTTATGAGGGACTAGGAAGTGTTCCTAGTACTGAAACAGATTTCAACCGCTCTCTTGTTAAGCTCAACAGCATTGATTTAATCAGATTTACCCAAATTACCAATGATTACCGATTGCGTTTTGAGGCAATGCCTTGGATTGAAGAAGTGACCTTGGGTGTTTGGGTGTTTGGGTGTACACAGGAACCGTAAGCGACTCAACAGAAGATACGCTAGGGGCAATTAGAGCCAAACTTGAAACGATTGAATTTAAAGTTGATAATTTGCTATGAGTCTTACTTTTACTGCTTTAGGTGAGAAATTGCAGTTGACACTAGTCAGTTTCCAGATAATTTAGTTAACCCAACAGTGTAAGATGTCTTGGCAATCCTTGGGCACTTTTGAGATTACAAGTACTTGGACTTTAACAGATATTCTCAGCACAGAGTTATTTAGAATCCAACACATTTGTAGTGTTGA
>NZ_JAVRCK010000232.1:0-1441 GCF_034530815.1 Nostoc sp. DedSLP03 | reverse complement strand
CTTGTCATTACCAACATCTTTTAAAGTGAGGTAGGGATGTAATAGAGTCAGAGTATGAAGTTGAAAAATTTTACAGACCTCAATGCTTGGGCAGTTGAGCAATGGGGAGATGCCGAATTAGGGGATACTCGTCGTACACAAAGAGCGATCGCTATCGGTGCAGCCATAGCTGCCAACCCGCAAGGGAGTTTACCAGATATGATGCAAGGCTGGAATGAAATTCGTGCTGCGTACCGATTATTTGCGGAAGACGATGTAACTCATAAGGCATTAATTCAACCTCACATCACGGAGACGAAACAAAGGGCGACTGAAATAAAATCCAATGTTGTTTTATTCATCCAAGACACAACAGAACTAGATTATACTCATCATCGGGAAGTTAAGGGATTAGGGCATATTGGAGATGGCAAAGGTAGAGGAATGATGCTACACACGTGTTTAGCAGTAGTACCGTTACCTTTGAATCCACAAATTTTGGGATTGGCAGGACAAATACCTTGGCTGCGTAGTCAAAAAAAGGACAATGACAACACGTTGGTGGAAGCGCTACCAGAACTATTGAGAACAGATGGTGAAGGGGAAATTTGGGCAGAGATGGTGGAATCCATCGGCACTGCACCAACACCACAAACTGGGTCAATTTGGGTAAGTGTCGGAGATAGGGGGAGTGATATTTTTTCTTACCTTCGACGAGCCAAAGCTTTGTACTGGCACTGCTTAGTACGAGTCACTCAAAACCGAGTGATTACTAAACCTGATGCCACCAAAGGGTATCTCAAGGCATTTGCTCGTTCTTTACAACCAATGGCGGAGAAAACTGTTGTTTTGCGTGGGCGCAACGGAGAACCCAAACGTAAAGTTAACTTACAAGTAGCTTGGTCTCAATTGACAATTCAACCCCCAGCAATTGGCTGTGAAAGAAAACAACAGCCAATAGATGGTTGGTGTATTCGTTGTTGGGAACCAGAAGGAGATTTAGAATGGATTCTATTTACCACTGTTGCTGTAAATGATCGTGAGGATGCCCTCATGCAACTAGATTGGTATGCTACACGTTGGTTAATTGAAGAGTATCATAAGTGTCTCAAAACTGGTTGTGCTGTAGAAAAACGTCAATTGGAGTCAGCTTCATCACTGGTAAGGCTACTTGGCTTTTTTGCTATAGTTTCAGTCAGATTATTACAGTTACGCCAACTTAGTCGCAGCAATTCCCAACTGAAGGCACACGAGTACATACCTACAATTATGTTAAAAGTCTTAGTTGCTCGTCTTGGGTTGACAAATTGTGAGTTGACTCTGGGTGAATTCTTTTTAGCGATCGCTCGTTTGGGTGGTTTTCTTGGCCGCAAATCCGATGGTCTACCTGGTTGGCAGACCTTATGGCGAGGCTGGTTGCGATTACAGGATATGTGTTGGGCTGCTGATTTTATCACCCAGT
>NZ_JAVRCK010000231.1:0-1444 GCF_034530815.1 Nostoc sp. DedSLP03 | reverse complement strand
TTCTGTCACTCTCCGGAATAAGCAAATAGTAAAAAAGCGAAATCATCCAGAAGCATAACAGGGTTTAAATTGATTCATTGCCGCAATTAAATGATTGAATCCCAGTAATAAATGTGAATTCGGGAAAATACTTAACCAGGGATAAATTAACCAAAATAGTAAAAGTGGTTGGATAACGAGACGCAGATTATTTAAAGTATTCTTCCATCCAGATTCATGATTCCATTGTGGATGATTAGAAAAATCAACATCAATATTTTCTTGTGCTTCAGTCTCAAGTTGATGCGATTGATTCAAGCCTAAGAAGACTGGAGAATTGAAACTAATCATTGTATAAACATTAAAAATAATCTCCCACCATCTCTCAATATGTTGGAAATTAGTGAAGCGGTAATCTGTCCAGCCTAGTTCCTGTTTACACTGTCGAAACCCATATTCAACCCAGGTTCTTAATCCATATAAGTCGCCTAACATCTTCTTCAAATTTCCTTGAAGATTCGTCATTACGAAGGAGGTAGAATTTTCTGGCATAGTTTCTGTGTCAGTAGTTATTTCCCAGTAAGTTATGGCTCTTTTTTTACCATAAATTATTTCCCTAATGTATCTAATTTCTGACTTCTGATTGCTAAATGTTCTCTCAAATTTACACCATTTATTCGCCCTAACCCTTTCTCCTGCTGGCAACCAGACTCCATGATTACTTCTAATTGATACAACATAAGCTAAATTATATTCAGCTATTTTTCTTATAAATTGGCTACTTTCACCATATAAACTATCAGCCAATACCAATTCAATATTGAAGCCTGATTCCATTAACTCTGTAATTATCTCTGATGCTAACTCTATTTTCGTTTTATATTTATCTGATTCCTTTAGTGTTCCTTTTGGTTTAAATACTTTGAAGGTTAATGGGAAAGTTATGTTAGCGTAAACTCCATAGGCATTAACTGAAACTATTCCATTATCTATTTTCCCTACGCTGCCTAAATATTGTCTAGCCACATAATCTGTCTTCTTACCTTTTTTTCTATCTCCTGTTTCATCTATTACTAATGTAATTGCACGACCATCTAATTGTTTTTTCAGTTTATCTAATCTTAAGAGTTTTAATTTATCTACTGACCAATCTGAATTTGCTAAGAAATGATGTAATGATTGTGCCGAATTTATACTCACTACCTTCGCTATCTCTGGTAACGACTTTCTTTTTATCGTTGATAA
The DNA here is from genome assembly GCF_034530815.1 of Nostoc sp. DedSLP03. Taxonomy (NCBI): domain Bacteria; kingdom Bacillati; phylum Cyanobacteriota; class Cyanophyceae; order Nostocales; family Nostocaceae; genus Nostoc; species Nostoc sp. DedSLP03. Next base: position 220 of record NZ_JAVRCK010000231.1, on the reverse strand, counting down.
TATCCCCAAGTGTAAATATTTGAAGCACTCATAATTTCTTACTTCCTTAAATAGGTCTTTGTACTCTGCACAATATTCATCTACGATCGCAACTGTTGGGTGAGCATCTCTTGCCAAATGTTTCAGGATTTGTAATTCTACATCCATTGCCCTGCTTAGTTTCCAGAGTTTTTTCTTTTAGTCCTTTTATTTAGAATACCCGGAAAGTGACAGAAGAGGG
>NZ_JAVRCK010000230.1:0-1476 GCF_034530815.1 Nostoc sp. DedSLP03 | reverse complement strand
CAACAAACAGCAGGCTACGAATGCTCAACCAATTAACGATGTTAGTGTTACCACATCTAAAACTACAGTTGTCGGTGAAAAAGCTGATGGAAGTAGGCATTCGTGCTTGCTTACAAATGTAGGCCCCTCAACAGTTTATTTTAAATACGTAACTGTTGGGACTGACCCAACTGCTAATACTGTGATTGTTTCTGCTAGTAATTATGATTTTTCACTTGCTCCCGGCGAGAAATTTCTTGATGATAATTCTAGTCAAAATGCCATTGTCGGCATTTGTACAGGAGTGCTAACAACAACTGCCAAAGTTAAAGTTACTGAATACATCTATTCTTAAGCGCCAAAGAATAATGTGACGGTAAGAATACAGCGCTATTACTAACTATTGAATTCAAAGTTGATAATTTATGACGACATTAAGTTTCGCCGCATTAGCTGAAAAATTACCCGCCGGTTCAATTGAATTTGTTGGAAACAATCAACTCAAACTCAACCTCAGCTTATTAACTGAGAGTGGAAGCACCTTAACTACAGATACTTCTTGTGTTAAAGGAATGGTCAAGCTTTTGCAAGGCTTGTCTGTATTAACGAATCAAGTAAATGAAGCTCGAATTGCTGCTAACTTACCTCCAATTCAATTTGCTTCTCAACAGCTTACAGGGACACCAGAAGCGCCAGAATTTGAATTTACGGTGCGAGTCAAAGTTGATACTGCATTGTTTGTTGATAATCTTGATGACCCGACTGAATAATGATTAACAATACTCAAGAATTCGGTGGTGTTGCCAAGTTTAGCAATTGTACCAATGCTGACAAATCGCTAACTAGCAATATATCTGACGTTGTTTTGAATGCTAACAGTTCTAGAAGTTACGCAGCATTTGTAAATAACTCCTCAATTGATATCACGATTATTTTGGGTGATAAAGCAAATGCAGCAGTTGGTAAAGGAATTGTTTTAAAGCCTCGTGGAGGTAGTTATGAAATTAATAGTAATAACCTCTACATAGGCAAGGTTAGCGCCATTGCTACCAATAATTGCAAACTTTCTTTTGTGGAGTGTATTGAATAATGGCTCTTTATAATCCGCCTACAGCGACATTGGTTGAGTCAACTAGTGGTACTTCAACTCCGACTACAGTTGCTTCTAGCATTAGCAGCCAAGTAATTCTTGCTGCAAATTCAAATCGTAAGGGTGCAACGATTTGGAATGATAGCACTGCTACTCTATATCTAGAATTTGGTGCAACTGCGACAACAAGCGCATTTACTGCCAAATTATCTCCCGGCGGATATTTTGAAGTGCCATTTCGTTACACTGGTGTAATTAGTGGTATTTGGTCGACTGCTAACGGTAATGCTTTGGTTCGGGAGTTGACATAATGCCTTTATTTTCCTCCTCTGTTTCTAGTGGACTTATTTATATCCAATTAAGAGAACTTCAGCCATCTGGAACAGAAGGGGGAAATGCTACAGCAG
>NZ_JAVRCK010000229.1:0-1486 GCF_034530815.1 Nostoc sp. DedSLP03 | reverse complement strand
TAACTTATGGTCACGTTATGGTTTAAAATTTGGTCACGCAGGGGGTAAAATCACAGCACTCTATCCGCAATTTGTTACCCTATCCCGATAGTGGCTGTATTGATCAAGTAATTGTAGATGAAGCGGGTCAGATTCCACCGCATCAAGTTTTCCCCGTTTTAGTTAGGTGTAATCGGGCTTTGATTGTTGGCGATCCATTGCAATTAGAGCCAGTGGTAAATTTAAGTGACCAGAAGAAAGATGAATATCGCAGCAAGTCGTTTCTAGAACAGGGACTCACGGATGTAGATTATGACCGCTACAGTCCCACTGCTTCCACAGCTTATCACCGAGCGGCTGGGGCATCAGGGCAACCCGGAGACATTGGTAATGGCATTATCCTTAAATATCATTACCGTTGCATTCCAGTGATTGCTGATTTTTGCGATCGCTTGTGCAATTACGGCATGATAATCAAGACTGAGCCTAAAGCTTCTCGCTTGGGTACTAACCTGATTGCTTGCAATGTGGAAGGGAAACTAGAGAACAACGTTAATTGGGCAGAAGTTGATGCAGTAGAAGCGTTAATTGAGGAGTTGTTAGCGGCGGGTTATTGCTTAAATTCTCCTGATTCTGACAACACAATTGGCGTGATTTCACCTTACCGTCGTCAAGTAGATGCGCTGACTCAACGTTTAGAAACTCGCTGGCCTGATTTTTCCCGCAAGAGCATTGGCACAGTTCACACGTTCCAAGGTGGTCAGAAATCAGTAATAATTTTCTCGACTCGCCAATGCCAAACAACTGATAGCCTTTGGTTTATTAATCGCCGACCGAATTTACTTAATGTTGCTGTCAGTAGAGCGCGAGAACTGTTTATCCTGGTGGGGAATTTGGAGCGAATTTCTTCACGGGGGCATACCAGAGAGTTGGTGGAATATATGAAGGAATTTGGGGAGATGCGATAACTAGTTATGGATACCATTATTCTTTACCAGTTGCACTCAGGAGCATTTCCATCTAAGTACAGCTTTGATTACAGGATTTTTGCACATTACAGGGGGTTTCTTTCTCAGATAAAGGACTGTTTCTTCTCTTAACTCAGACGAGCTTGCACTTGAAATATGACTTTGAATTTCTCTTTGGGCATTCATAGCTTTTTTGATTTCTTCTAGGGCATTAGTAGTTGCAGAGCGTACCTTACCATTTCTATCTATGCGAGCAGTGTTTAAATAGGGAACTGCATCTTTTGCATCTGCGCCAATTTGCCCTAAAGCATTAGCAGCACCAGCGCGGATATTACTATCTGGATCTTTTAGAGCAATCATGAGAGGCGGAACTGCATCTTTACCAATTTGTCCAAGTGCGTTAGCAGCACTGGAACGAACATCCTCATTTTTATCTTTGAGAGCCTGAATTAGAGGCTTAACCGCGTCTTTACCAATTATTTGCTGTCACTGTAAGGATAAAATGAGCAACTTTGAAAGCATAAGTTGAGCAACAGATT
>NZ_JAVRCK010000228.1:0-1498 GCF_034530815.1 Nostoc sp. DedSLP03 | reverse complement strand
CTTTTTTCACCTCCCAGGCGCTGAATTACCCGCCAAAGTACCCGGTCGTTATCCGAACAATTTTCTTCAAAATCCGCTTCTGGAGCGGCTTCGAGGTCGTTTTCAGCCCGTTTCTGTGGGTCGATCGCATTGTCGTAGTAAGGTTGGACTATGGTCGAACCACCGCGCAGCGCTGCGGCTTTCATCTCCCTGTATGGAGGGAGTTTGAGCGGCTGATCGTCGAGTAAGCAGTGGGATTGGTCGGCTTTTAACCAGCTAATAAGCGCTTCATTTTTCAATGATTTGGCGTGGGCTATCGCCTTTTTACCAAGGCGAATACGGTAGAAAGCATCGGCTAAATCGCTTTTACCTTCTAGTCCCCAGGCTGCTACACGGTCATACTGCGAGAGTAAAATTGTAAAGCGTCGCGCTTTGCGTCCCCTCCTGGCGTGACGCTCTAACCACTCACCGGAACTGCCTACTTTTGAAACCAGTTCCGGGTATTCTTCAACGATGATTACGCGCTCGGTGCTGGCTAATGCAGCGTCCCCGCGTTCGTTGCGGATCTTCATTTGGTTGCTCAAATCGTTTAGATCCTCTGTCATTCCCCGGTCGATCGCCGACCAATTTTCGCCGCGGCCAATGACTTCCAAGCCTGACCAGTCGGTGGGAGTGCCTTCACACTCATACACTTTCACCGCGCCGCCGATAGTGTAGGCGAGGTATTGTGCTAGGGTGCTTTTCCCGGTTCCCATTTCGCCGATAATCATTACCTGTTTACCCTCAATGGCGGCGATGATATCGGTGATAATTTCCAGTGGTTCATCTACTGGAACGGCTGACGCTTCAATGACTTGGGTCATCGGAGTTCCAGCGTAAGGCAGAGCATCATACACTTTGAGCAAGCGCTTGACCCCCGATTCAAACCCATCACACAGCCAAATGCCGAATTTAAAAGCATTCCGGCTAATGCTCACGGTGAATAAGGACGCAGAAAAACATAACCTACCTATTCCCCAGGCACAGTAACGCAGTAGAGTTTTGCCATTAGGCAAGTGCATCTCTACCCAGGTGTGAGCGTTAGCAGTTCTAGGCGGTGCTGCAACTTTGATATCTATTAGATCATTTGCCATACTGCACCTCTATTTTCAAGTAAAAAGGGTGCTGGCTTTGCTGTTTGCACAGTGCAATAATGCCAATAATTAGCGCTGTTGAGGTGAGGATGAGAATGAAAATTTGATTCATCCTTTCACCTCAATTTCAGGGATTTCAGGAACTGTAATTGTCGGTGGATCGATTTCAGAAATTAGGTAAGCAAGCGCTGTATAAGCATCACCCACGGTCAAATCTGGGTAATATCCTTTTTCTATCAAAGCCTGGTAGTCTGGATGATTACTAATTTCACTAATTAGTAGTGAGGTTTCAACTATTAGTTCAGAAAGTGTTTTCATCCGCCGATCCTCTTGTACATGAACGAATTGCTAGAGAAACCCTCGCGGGCTACTAATTCGGATTCTGG
>NZ_JAVRCK010000227.1:0-1531 GCF_034530815.1 Nostoc sp. DedSLP03 | reverse complement strand
AGGGACTTCCAAGAAATAAATTACTCAGAAAAAATCGTAAGTGGATACTCAATAAATAATGATAATCATTCTGAGGGGGTGAGTGGTGGTTGCCGACGGCAACCACCACTCACCCCCTCAAACACAAAAGCGAAAACTCTGCACTCTGTAAATAATGTCAGGTGCATTATCATAATTAATATTGATGATTTCTAGCTGAAAGCTTTGAAAACTAGTGAGAAAAATTAAGTGCTGGCACAATAAATATCAACAAACCATTTACCTAAATTCGGAAATTTTTCATGTGTAGAGTTAGTTAGACGGTCTATCTGTTCTTCGATAGCAGACATAGCTGACTTGGTAAGTTTAACCCCAGTCTCATAAGTTTCTTTTACTAACTTAACCACAGGATGCTTACCTTTCCATGTTATATTTTTAGCAAAGTTTAAAGCTGTTTCAACTTCGTCTAAAATACTGCCGTTCCAAGAATTTTCTAATATACCCCATACTCGCTCAATTGGATTATATTTGCTGTGGTAGGGTGGATAGTAGGCTAACCGTATATTTAGTTGATATTCATGTACAAACTCGACTATACGTTTCATAAATTGGGTACGTCTAGAATTATTATCTGTCCCATTATCCTGGTTAAGAATCAGCGTTTTTATTGAAGGAAATCGCCAACTCTCACTCTTCCAAAAATCTTCTAGAACATCAACAATAAAATCACTCGTCACATGAGACTCTGTAAAGTATAAAAATAGTTCGTCTAACTCTGTAAGGAAGATACCATAAGGAGTTACGGTAGTTTTTGGATGAAAATTATGGTCTTCTGTTTCTGTGACAACTCGGTTTTTACCTCCTCTGTCAAAGCAACCAATATCTACACGGGCTTTGGCATCCAGACTGAGACGTAAAATACTTGGATCATCCAGAGCCGATTGATTAACTATTGCTAATTGTTCAAAAATTGCGTCCGTTTCTGGAATTTTTTTTGAGGAAGAACTTTTGCTACCCGCTTCAGCCGATAACCTAAATAATTCAATTTGACACGAATTGTTTCTTCAGTTGGTAACTGTTCATCAGTATAACCAAACTTTTCAATTAATAGTTTTCTGACTTTGCTTGCTGTTAGGCGTGTATATAACCTCTGGCTTTTAAAACTTGGGTCGGTTTGGCTCTGTGAATCAACTAATTTTTTTATATCTTCTAACAAGGAAGGTAAATGTTCTTCGGCTTTCCATCTACCCCTAGCTGAATAATTATCTATACAACTAATCCCACTGGTTAGTTCTTTAATTCCTTTACGAATAGTATTTCTATCCCAGCCCAATTCTTTTTGAGCCAGTAATTGTCCTCCGTAACCTAATTCCATGACAATTTGTGCTTGAAAACGCCGCCTTGCTGCACCTTTGAGTTGGTTTGCTGTTTCCTTTAATACTTTTAAGACTGAATCAGTTAATTCGAGCAACACTCCTCTCCACCCACAAAATTCCCCCCCTTAAAATGATTATCATTATTATAATTGATTATTTTATTCCTTGGAAGTCCC
>NZ_JAVRCK010000226.1:0-1548 GCF_034530815.1 Nostoc sp. DedSLP03 | reverse complement strand
CTGCTGTAGCATTTCCCCCTTCTGTTCCAGATGGCTGAAGTTCTCTTAATTGGATGTAAGTAAGTCCATTAGAAACAGAGGGGATATACAAAGGCATTATGTCAACTCCCTCACCAAAGCATTACCATTAGCAGCCGACCAAATACCACTAATTACCCCAGTGTAATGAAATGGCACTTCAAAATATCCGCCGGCTGATAATTTGGCAGTAAATGCGCTTGTTGTTGCTGTTGCACCAAACTCTAGATATAAAGTGGCGGTACTATCATTCCAAATCGTTGCACCTTTGCGGTTGGAATTGGCAGCCAAGATTGTAGTGTTAGTTGTACTAGAAGCAACTGTAGTAGCAGTTGAAGTGCCACTAGTTGATTCAACTAATGTTGCTGTAGCTGGATTATATAAACCCATTATTCAATACACTCCGTGAAAGTTAATTTACAATTACTGGCAGAAATAGCTGAGATTTTTCCAATGTAAAGATTGGATTGGTTAATTTCGTAACTGCCTCTTGGCTTTAAAACAATCCCTCGACCAATAGCACCTTTAGATTTGTCACCCAAAATCAAAGTGATATCAGAGGAAGAATTGTTTATAAAAGCTGCATACTGCCTGTTACTATTGGCATTTAAAACTGTATCGCCAACAGTCCCGGTCAAATCTTTGTCCCCATGAAGGCAATTGCTAAATTTAGCAACTTCAATCGTGGTAGAAGAATTGTTAATCATAATTAATCAGTGGGGTCATCAAGATTATCAACAAATAAAGCAGTATCCACCTTGACGCGCACTGTAAATTCAAACTCTGGCGCTTCTGGTGTCCCTGTTATTTCCTGAGACGCAAATTGAATCGGTGGAAGATTAGCATCAATCCTCGCTTCATTTACTTGCTCAGTAAGAGCGGATAGAGCTTGCATCAGCTTGACAATGCCTTTGACGCATGAAGAACCTAACGTAAGTGCTGCGCCGGAATCTGTTGCTAAACTCAAGTTAAGCTTGACTTGATTATTTCCGACAAATTCAATTGAACCGGCGGGTAATTTTTCAGCTAATGCGGTGTAACTTAATGTCGTCATAAATTATCAGCCTTGAATTCAATAGTTAGTGTTATTTCGAGAGAGTTGGTAATAGCTGCTGTTGGTTTTGCGCTATCCATATTTGTTTATATGTTTAGCGCTGTATTCTTACCGTCACATCATTCTTTAACGCTTAAGAATAGATGTATTCAGTAACTTTAACTTTGGCAGTTGTTGTTAGCACTCCTGTACAAATGCCGACGATGGCATTTTGACTGGAATTATCATCTGTAAACTTCTCACCGGGAGCCAACGAAAAATCGTAGACAGTTCCAGAAACAATCACAGTATTGGCAGTCGGATCGACTCCAAGAGGAACGTATTTAAAGTAAACAGTTGAAGGGCCTACATTTGTAAGCAGGCACGAATGCCGACTTCCATCAGCCTTTTCACCGACAACTGTAGTTTTAGACGTGGTAATACTAACATCGTTAATTGGTTGAGCATTCGTAGCCTGCTGTTTGTTGATGGAAGAA
>NZ_JAVRCK010000224.1:0-1710 GCF_034530815.1 Nostoc sp. DedSLP03 | reverse complement strand
GGATGGAGCTTCTTACCATCGTTCACATTTGGTTCAAAACTTTTTAGGAGAGATAGCTATGTATGGTGATACCTACAAATTTTTTGTCGAGGGTTTGATTACATCAAATCGCACAGGAATGCCACCTGAACAAGTTGCAGGTGCAATTCTAGAGGCTCTCGAAGCTAGTAAACCGAAAACACGTTATTTCTTATCTAAGGAACAGATATCTCTAGTGCTTAATTTGATGCTGAAAAAATTAATTCCCGATCGGAGTTTTGATGCAATAATACTAAAAGGTTTGAAGTTAAAAAATCAGAATTGAAGCTACCTCTTTGGGTTTTATCTAGGACTCCTATTTGATTTTTGCGAAGCTAGGTACAACTTAAAAAGCCTTATTTTGCGTTGTTTATTATCTGCTAAGCCAAGTTAAATTCTTCAAATAAAAGCGGATTCCTATCCAACTAAATACTCGAAGCCGAGGTAGATTCACTCATAATGCTTTCAAAATACTAGCACTTAAGGAATTGAGGTAAAAATCATGGTTTTATCAAACTCTAAGCTTAGCCATATTCAGTCTCCGTTAACTATGTCTGAGTGGATATATGCCTACTACGTTTCACGGTGTGTTTATGTTGTCGCAAAACTTGGCATTGCTGATTTACTCAAAGACGGTTCACAGCACTGCAATACTTTAGCTGCTGCAACAAATACCCACAGCGATTCTCTTTATCGAGTGTTACGCGCTCTTGCCGGGATCGGAATTTTTGCGGAGACACAACCCCGATGCTTTGAGTTAACCTCATTAGCAGATAGTTTGCAAAGCAACGTTCCAGACTCGTTACGACACGAGGCAATCTTGCGGGGCGAGGAATGGTACTACAAAAGTTGGGAAAATTTGATGTATAGCGTGGAGACAGGAAAAGGTGCCTTTGAGCATTTGTATGGCACAGATTTATTTCATTACTATGAGCAAAATGCTGTCGCCAGAAAATCGTTTTATACTGATACTTTTGTGTCAAAAGAGGAATCTGCTCGAGTCTCTGCTCTATACTTGGAGGCTTATGATTTTTCGTCAATTGACAAGCTGATTGACGTTGGTGGTGGCAACGGTTACTTCCTTGCTGCTATCCTCGAAGCGCACCCCGCCATGACAGGGATATTGTTCGATCTCCCAAAAGTGATTGATGAAGCCAAGAATTCACATGAAGTAATATCTCTTAATGATCGGTTTCAACTGGTAGGGGGTAGCTTTTTTGAGGCTGTCCCGGAAGGTGGAGATGCTTATTTACTCAGGGAAGTTGTTCATCTCTTTGATGATGAGCGAGCGATCGCCGCTCTTAAGCGCTGTCATCAAGCCATGAAAGAACAAGGACGATTGTTAGTGATAGAACGCGTAATGTCTCCTGAATACGAGACTTTTACAAGCAAGTTTTCAGATGTCCATCTGTTGGTGATGTGCTTTCCTGGACGGGTACGTAATAAAGCCGAGTTCCAAGATTTGTTTGAATCTGCCGGGTTCAAACTTACCAAAATTATCCCAACAAAAACCGACATGTGTATCATTGAGGGAGTTAAAACAGTTAATAGTTAACATTTTCACTAAGTAAGTAGGCGAGAAGAAATCAAAGTAAGTTAAGTAATGTAAAAAATCTTGAGATTAATTTGTAGTGAGGACTAAGGTGATTTCTAGGAAAGAATTTACCAATGGAGGTAAAATGTACCCTTGAT
>NZ_JAVRCK010000223.1:0-1712 GCF_034530815.1 Nostoc sp. DedSLP03 | reverse complement strand
CCCACATTCTGCAGGTTAGTTAGCAAAGCAGATAATATTTTCGACAGGGAGCACCAAAAAAGTTGAGAATCCAGTGTCTTTCGGAAGTCAAATTAGTAATTTGCTTGCTTTGGGCAACAGAAACTAAGTGAATCGACATAAAACATTGAAAGACCCAGCGTAGAGTCGGAGCAGCAGTAGGTTTACCCAACTGATTATCGATAGTCTTTTTAGCTCTATCGAGTGCTTGACGCAATGCCCTTTGACCCAAACTATAAACAAGCAAACACAAGCCCATAATCATGGCTGATGCAGCAACCCGTTTGGGTGAGTTGAGGAAGACACTGGAAGTAAAGAATAGCGGGTCTTTGAGAAAGCGAAAACCACGTTCAGTAGATTGCTGTGCCTTATACTCAATTAACACATCATCATCACTTAACTCAGAAGCATCAAGAACATTGGTTGCTAGGAGGAACCTACCGGCTCTTTGGACTTCAACATCTATAGCAGTTTGTTTGGGTGCAAGTGTTGCACAAAGTTGATAGTGCTTTTCTATAACAGCATTCTTTCGCGGTCTACCACGTCCCTTGTGCTGCAAAATCTCAACTACTTTGATATCAACTAGCTGATGTAAAGGCAACTTACAATTCATGCGTTCAGCAGCAAGTTGGGCATCTTTTTCACAAGCAAACTGCTGTTGAGATAACTGTTTGAGTTCGGTTTGGGCTTTAGTCAACTGCTTAGATAAACGTTTTTCTAGCTGCTTGAGGTCAGCTTGTTTACGGACTTGACTTTCAACTACTATCCAACGTTGTAGTATGTCGGCAAAAAAGTTACAACATGAAGCGATACGGTATCCCGGTAATGAACTGGAAACAAATGCATTTTCATGAATGTTATCTAACAACTGTTTAGCAGCAGTCAAAGTTATTGGTACTCTCGATACCCAACGTAACTGCTTCATTTGTTGCAAGTTCTCTTCTGTGTACAGTGCCGCATCAGCTACAAACAAAGCATCAAGGAACCATTGCCGTTTGAAGTCCGCGATTAATTTGGCAAACATGGCTGAGTCTGATTCATTCCCATCTGCGACTCTTAAATATAGCGGGATGTCTCCATCTCCACTACACATCAAGTCGAGAATAAATTGCTTTAAGTCTGGGCGGTGATCTCTCGAATAACCATAAGTTATGTGGATTGTTCCAGGTTCTGCTTCCTCCTCTGGAGTTTGCAGTGTGTAATCACCATCGACATGAAACGAACTTGAATCTAAGTGTAAACTGTCCATTTTTACACCAAATTTACGAGCCGCAGATAGTGCCACCGTTACAAATACTTCTGTTAGCCCAAAGGAGTAGAGTTTGTCCAACACTCTACCTAGACGGTCATCGTTTAAGTGTTCTGGATGTATCCCTTCTCCCAGTAGGTGTTCTGTGGCTTTGCCAATAAAAAATTTCTCAAATAGATATAGTGGGGCACTGACAAACCCTAATCCGTTGAGAATCATTGCTTTTACCACTTGACCTGCACTAATTATTTCTTGCGGATGGCTTCCTAGTAGCCGATTGATTTGCTCTACTAGTTCCATTTCGTCACATATCCCTGCGACTATCCCACAGTGGTCAATATCCTGTACTCTTATATCTAATGGTGATGCTGTCATGCTTCTAAAATGCAGCATTTAGGTCATTTCTAAAAATACAGCATTTGCGATCGCACCTGCGGAATGTGGG
>NZ_JAVRCK010000222.1:0-1726 GCF_034530815.1 Nostoc sp. DedSLP03 | reverse complement strand
CACATCAACCCCGCTAAAGGTGTACCGTGACCAGGAAACAAACCTTTAGCAGCAGAAATTGCCGGGCCATAGGAACCATGATGGCGGCGTAAAAAACGTTCGTGGGTGAGGGGTGTACCAACCAAGGTGATTTCGCAACGGGTGCGGATATCGCTGATGATTCGTTCTAAAGCTTGCCACATCACCTCGGCGCGCGATCGCTTTTGTTGCTCATATTCCTGGCTTCTCCTATCTAGCCCTTGCCAAAGTGCGTAAGGTTCATTACCGGGAGTGTAAACGTGAATTACGTGTTTACTTGGGGGTGCAAGCGATGGGTCAAGAATTGAGGGTATTGATACTACCACAACATTTTGCGGTGCAGTAATGCCCAATTGCCAATCATTAACCACAATATAATGACAAGCTAAATCTGCTGGTAAACCTTGAGCATCAATACCAAGATGTAAGTGCATAAAGCTATCACATTCTGGTATGGCTTGGCGTTGGCTGCGGAATTTGTTTGGTACTGCCCCTTCTGGTAATAGTTTTAACGTATCCCATACCGAAGCATTAGAAACAACTGCTCGCCGCGCCCGAATTTCTTCCCCATTTCGCAGTTTGACACCTACCGCGCGTTTACCTTGTACCAAAACTTGCTCAACATGAGAGCCTAACATTAATTTCCCGCCATGTTTTTCTAACCCTTGCACCAGTGCATTGACTAAAGCACCACTCCCACCAACAGGGTAATCTAACGCTACTCCTGGTTTGTACCACTCCGCAAACATAAATGCGACTTCGGCGGCGTTAGTTCCTGATGCTGGTAATCCAGAGAGGAGAAAACACAACAAGTTCAACCAGTTAATAATAAAGGGGTCATGAACAACACCATTCACGATCCGGTCAAAAGACCCCGTTAACTTGAGAATATTGGCAGTATGTTTAGCTAACGATGGAGCAAATTTACTGATAGTCAAAGCTGCACCTACATCTAAACGTAATGCAGATGCAGGGAGAGCGATCGCAGCTGCGGTTAGTGGTGTCATCACCGCTTGCAAGCGTCGCCATTCGGACACTGCATCTTCACCTCGCAGCCTTGCTAGCACTTCACAAAACTGTTCTGTACCCACAGATGTATCAAAATCACCTTCTGGTAGCCGACAACCCCAAGTATCGTAAGTAACACATGGCAAATCCACACCAATTACATCTAGCACTTGTCGTAAAGGGTTAACCGAAGGAGTGTAAGACAAACCAGAGTAAAGAGAAGGGCCACTATCAAACTTAAATCCTTGACGTTCAAAACTGTGCGCCGCTCCACCAGCAATTGTATGACTCTCGCAAACAGTCACATCAAACCCATATCGCGCTAAAACAGCAGCACAACTCAACCCCCCTATACCACTACCAATTACAACTACATCTTTTTGGTTCATAGTCATTAGTTATTAGTGCGTAGTCTATAGTTATTGTGCCAAGTTTTTCACTCTCAACAACTGAGGAGAAAGCAGATTTTCTCATATTTGGGTTTGCTGTGTGATTTTCACTTGCGGGAATTTTGTCAGTTCTTTATTCTGTTTTTGTTTTATTCACATCTTTTGACAATCAGCGTTCCTTATATTCTTAAACTTTGTATAAGGTACATCAAATAACAGCTTGGTTGTGCCTGTAGCCCTGGCGATCGCCCCTTCCCCCAGAATTGGAACTAGCTGCTTACGCAGTTGGTATTTTTCTACTTCTCTGTGCT
>NZ_JAVRCK010000221.1:0-1780 GCF_034530815.1 Nostoc sp. DedSLP03 | reverse complement strand
TTCTAGTCTCAGCTTTTTTTTGGGCTTTTTTCAACCCGTCGAACTCACGTTAAAAGAAGCACCTTTGCCCGTTTTCTTTAACCCAAACCTACATCTGTAATATTTCTGTAGTAAACTGTTAGGAGTATGCTCTTTATCCGGTTTTATTACTTATTAACTATAAAGTCATTTTCAGTTTATTTTTTTCACCGATTTTTAGGTTTTTCTTTTAAAGGTGTATTTTTAGGGGGAACCACAAAAAAAGATACCAGTTGTGTTCTTAATTGCTTGTTGTGTGCCGTGGATCTGGTGGATCTTACTTTCGTATCTTTATGAGCGGGTAAGTGCCTTACCACCCAAATCGGGAAAATTGACTTGCATGAAGTGTTCGCCCAAAAGCCAAGATATTTAACTCCAGAGAAAGAAGAGATAGAGGTAAGATGAATTGTGGCAAAAATCAAATTAGGAGTCTTGTATTTTTGCGAAATTAGAGAATATAGAATATAATCTACACTAAGCCTATAGAATTACTGTTTTTTAAATTCTCTGTTAACAGGAGAAATCACAATGACATTAGCCCAAAACATTAGTATCCAAAACAATAATAGCGGAAATTATCATTCTTTGTAGAAAGGATTAAAAGCCTGAACATTTGTGTAAAAACGGCTGTGGTGGCTGGCATATTAATGTTCATACGACTGTTTTACGAATTATGCTGCTGAGTTTTGCTAGTCTGGAATTTTTATATATGAATGACTCTGGGCGGAAGTTAACTCAAGTTTTCTAGAAAAATACTGTTTTAAAACAAGAATGACTATATTAACAAGCTTACGGGCTGTATCCTACTTAGCTCCTAATTGGTTCGGATTATATCAGGCGATCACAGCTTATTTGGGTCGTGTTTTACAAGTAGAAATCCAACTACATCAAGGTGAATGCGATCCCCTCCAAGACCCTCTATTATTTCAAGACCAAATAGACCTAGCTTTTATTTGTGGATTACCACTAATTCGTTACAGTCAAGAAGTTATAGACCAATTGCAGACATTGGTTGCACCTGTGATGCAAGCATCCCGGTATGGCAACAGTCCTATTTACTATGCAGATGTAATTGTCAAGGCTGATAGTAATATCAAAAAGTTTGCCGATTTGTCAGGGAAAACATTTTGCTATAACGACCCTGGTTCTAACAGTGGTTATAATTTACTTCGTCACTGGTTAAGTCAAGAAAAATATCCGCAAAATTTCTTTGGAAAAACTATAGAATCAGGTTTTCATCAACGTTCAATTCGCTGGGTAGTTGAGGGGCTGGCGGATTGTGCAGCCATTGACAGTGTAGTGTTAGAACAAGAATTACGCGATATTCCAGAATTATCACAGCATTTGCGTGTGCTGGAAGCGATCGGCCCTTCTCCTATGCCACCATTGGTTGTAGCACAGCGTCTAAGTATCCCTTTAATTCAGCAAATGCTGATTAGCTTACTCCAACCAGATGCAGAGTTGCAAGGAGTTATGGAACAATTTGGTATTAGACGTTTTGCCGCAGTGAAGCTAGAAGAAAATTATCGGGTACTCAACCAGATTTACTGCGAACGCTCTTTTGTCAGTTTGTCTAGTTAACCCTGTTTTGTCACTCTTGGGAAAGAATAATCGAAGCAAGGTTCTGAAACTTTTATTGATTCAAGCTTTGAGGGAAGAGAAGAAAAACAGCCTTGTTGAATTCAGCAAGGCCATAACTTTTATATCCTATCCCTCTTCTGTCACTTTCCGGGTATTCTAAATAAAAGGACTAAAAGAAAAA
>NZ_JAVRCK010000220.1:0-1791 GCF_034530815.1 Nostoc sp. DedSLP03 | reverse complement strand
TTCTTTTACTTGCGCCTCAAACAACTCATGGATGCATTTTTCTTGCGGATATTCACTATTAGTATCATTCCATTCCACTAATAACTGGTGTTTTTCAGGTTCTGTTAACAGTGGTAACTCTGAAAGCCTCCCTTGGGGATTTGCCACAATACCTTGAAGCAAAGACTGCAAATGTCCTGCCATCCGGCTGATAGTGCTTTCCTCAAATAAATCGGTACTATACTCCAGAGTGGCAAATAGTCCCTGTGCTGTTTCTGCCATCTCCAGGGTCAAATCAAATTTGGCACTACCACTCTCAATTGCCAGAGTACTTAAAGTCATACCAGGCAACTTTAAATCTGACATTGGTGCATTCTGAAGCACAAACATCACTTGAAATAGTGGTGCGTGGCTCAAGTCTCGCTGTGGTTGTAGTTCTTCTACCAACAGTTCAAAAGGCAAATCCTGATGTACGTAGGCTCCTAATGCCACTTCCCGGACACGAGTAAGTACTTCTTCAAAGGTAGGATTACCTGCCAAATTTGTTCGCAGTACCAAAGTATTGACAAAAAGTCCAATTAATCCTTCTATTTCCGCGCGATTGCGGTTAGCAATTGGTGAACCGACCACAATATCTTCATTGTTAGTGTAGCGCCATAACAGAATCTGGAAAGCTGCCAGCAAGGTCATAAATAAGGTGGTTCCTTGCTGCTGGTTGAGTTTCTTTAAGGCTAGGGATAACTCATTAGATAGCTCAAATGAATAAGTGGCACCTCGGAAGGTTTGAACAGGGGGACGTGGGTGGTCTGTGGGTAACTCCAGTACTCTGGGTGCCCCCTGTAACTGCTGAACCCAGTAAGATAGCTGCGATTGTAACGCCTCTTTTTGTAACCATTGTCGTTGCCAAGCTGCAAAGTCTACATAGTGAAGAGGTAGTTCAGCTAAAGGCGAGTGTTCTCGATCGCAAAAGGCTTGATAAAGTGCTACCAACTCACGCACTAGCACACCTATCGACCAACCATCAGAGACAATGTGGTGCATCGTGAATAACACTACATACTCTTGTTCACTTAGCCGTAATAGTTTTACCCGCAGCAGGAGGTCGCTTTTCAGGTCAAAGGGTTGTTGTGCTTCTGCTAATGCTTGCTGTCTGACTTGAGCTTCTCGTTGATTTGCAGGTAATTCACTGATGTCAAATACGGGCAATGGTAGTGATGTTACTGATGAGATGATTGCTACAGGTTGCCCTTGTATTGTCTGAAAGTTAGCTCGTAAGGCTTCGTGACGGCGGAGAATTTCGTTGAAACTTTGTTGTAGTGCTTTGAGGTTCAATTGCCCCTCTAGCCGAACAGCAGCAGGAATATTGTAAAAGGAACTGTTTGGATCTAGCTTGGCAAGGAACCATAACCGCTGCTGGGCAAAAGATAGGGGTAATTTTTGCGATCGTGAAATTCGCTCAATATCTGGTGTATCAATTCTTAAGCCTATCTTGGTGGCTTTTTCAATGTCTTTAGCCAGCCCAACTATTGTTGGTTTTTCAAATACACAATGTAAAGGAAGCTCTACCTGAAAAACCTGCCGGATCTGAGAAATCAGACGGGTTGCTAATAGGGAGTGTCCACCCACTTCAAAGAAGTTATCATCAATGCTAATTTTCTCAATACCAAGTATCCGAAGCCAAATACTAACTAGCATCTCCTCAATTGGTGTGGAAGGAGGTAGAAAAGATGATTCAGGTACTAGCTGTGTCAGACTAAGCTCTGGCAAAGCCTTACGGTCAACCTTACCATTAGGAGTCAGAGGGAGTCGATC
>NZ_JAVRCK010000219.1:0-1862 GCF_034530815.1 Nostoc sp. DedSLP03 | reverse complement strand
GTTACTTCAAATCCTTTACCTGTGGTACTTTAACGAGTATTGTCGCCCCCTCAACCAATAACCTCTACTATCCAAGTTTGCGAATGTAATTCTTCTTTAGATAAAGTTGAGCAATCCGTAAGTTCTGAGGAGGACTTGACAGGAAGATTCATACCTAGCCAACCACCACACTTGGAACAGTAACCAGGTCGCGATCGCCAACTTAGTAGTGGTAATTCCTGCTGACAATGAGGACATTGTAAACGTAGATATATTTTGTGTAAAGGACATACTTTTACTGAATTTATAGTCCAAAGTAGTGGTTTATAAATTACTTGTTTAGCTAAACGCCATTCTTCGTAACATACAGTACACCAAGCACTTTTGGTACGAAACAAATTGCGCGTGGGAATAATTTCAGACCAAAATAGCAGGGTCAGCAAGTGCAAATCTTCTATAAGCGTTAGCCTCTGAAGTGCTTGTACTAAATCTATTGCTATATTTCCTGTACCATTTATAGCTGTGGCACGGTCGAAAAGAGAACGTAAATCTCTACTAGTTCGAGATTTCAAAAATATTTGTTTTAGTAGTGGTGTGATTGTTCGTGAAATTAATACATCTGGAGGTATACAATGAGCCTCCGCTAATCTTTCTATATATCCTGTAAGGCTTTCCACCATTGGTGTTCTAATGCCAACAGGCTCTAATTGATACAAATGACTGCGAGATGGAATGGAAACCTTTTTTAAATCCCAAGATTCGTATGTTTCTAATAGACTAACTAACATCTTGCTGCACTCCGATGGGATCTCTTGTAGGGTTGCGTTTGGCAACCTTTCCTTGCGGACGAGTAGTTTTTGGGGTTTCTTCGGGTAGCACAATTGGTTGTGCGCCAAGTCCTAATGCAGAGCGTAAGTTTTGTACATCTTCTTTTGTCTCAGATAATTCTTTTTCACCCTCTTGAATTTCCTTGAACATTTTCTGACACTGAGCAACCGACAAAGCACGTTTTTGTAAATCTTTGAGAGTGACTGTTGTTGCTGCTCGATCTAGAGCATTTTTAAGAGCGCGTGTTAGCCAATCTTTCAGTGTGCCAATACATCCTAAACTACGTTCGTACAAATATTCCCAACGATCGACTAAATTTGGAGTTTTTGCTAGTGGCAGATGCTGTTGAAAAGCTAACAACACACTCTTAAAAGCCTGTACATCTTTTGGGCTATCAGCACAATAACGGCGGAAATGAATATCAACACTACGACGTGAGAGTTGACCGCTCAAATTACGGAATATAAGCAGTTCGTATGTTCCTAATAGACAGTGCAAGATGCCTGTCATATTTGCTAAAGATTTGAGACAGTCTAATTGATCTTGTAGCTTGTATCCGCTTGCTACCTTACCAAAATGTTGTGCTTCATCTACAAAAAATGCGTCTGGATGACGATGGATGAGAGCATTTTCTAAAGCTCTGCGTAGAGCAGGTGCAACTACTTTCGACTCAACATTAATTTTGCCAAAATTATCGCGAGAGATCCCACGCACGCCGTAATCAAACTTGTGATCGATTAATGGTTCTTCCAAGGCAATTAAGGCGCGTGTGTAGTATTCTTTCCAGTTGAAGTATCTCGATTCTGGGGCTATAGCTTCAATACCAATAACAGGAACATGAGCGCGATCGCTTTCCAGTTGAGGTAACGCTAGTTCTGTTAATTTCTGCTCAACACGGAGTCGCAAAGTTGTTTTACCAACACCACTGGGGCCATAAACAAAGATAAATGAGGCTCCTGCGGGTTCGGCAATTGTTCGCAGAAGAATTTCAGCGACTTCTTGAGAGCTGATTCGTAAAGAAAATCTAAAGAGAACAGAGCCTCGTTTGACTCAGG
>NZ_JAVRCK010000218.1:0-1957 GCF_034530815.1 Nostoc sp. DedSLP03 | reverse complement strand
TTTTTCTTTTAGTCCTTTTATTTAGAATACCCGGAAAGTGACAGAAGAGGGCTAATGAAGGGCGACGCATTGCTGTTTTGGTGAATGAATTTGGAGAAATCGGAATTGATGGCGAACTTTTGCGTGATTGCCGAGTTTGTGACGATGAAGAAGACCCCAACAATAATATTGTGGAACTCACCAACGGTTGTCTGTGCTGTACAGTGCAAGAAGAATTCCTCCCCGCGATGCAAGAATTACTGAAACGACGCGCCAGCCTAGACTGTATGTTAATTGAAACCTCTGGACTAGCACTGCCAAAACCATTGGTGCAAGCATTTCGCTGGCCAGAGATTCGCACAGGCGCTACAGTAGACAGCGTAATTACTGTGGTGGACTGTGAAGCTTTAGCAACTAATCAATATGTAGGTGATTTAGCAGCCCTCTTAGCACAACGACAAGCCGACTCTAGTCTAGAACACGAAACACCCATTGAGGAACTGTTTGAAGATCAACTGGCTTGTGCTGATCTAGTATTGCTTACCAAGAGCGATCGCGTTGACGAACAAACGCAAGTTAGGGTGCAGGATTGGCTAAAGCAGAACTTATCCCCTGGTGTAAAAGTCATTCCTTGCCAAGACGGTAAAATTAGTAGCGATTTGTTACTTGGTTTCAATGCTGCGGTAGAAGATAACTTAGAAAGTCGTCCCAGTCACCACGATACTGAAGAAGACCACGAACATGATGACGGGATTAATTCAGTGCAACTACTTTTAGACCAAGCATTTGAGCCGTCTGTCTTGATTAAACGCTTGCAAACATTGGTGCAACAGCAAGAAATTTATCGAATTAAGGGATTTGTAGCAGTTCCGAACAAAGCCATGCGTTTGGTATTACAGGGTGTCGGTAATCGATTTGACTACTTCTACGATCGTCCTTGGCAATCCCATGAACCCCGTCAAACACGATTAGTATTGATTGGACGAGAGCTTGAGCAGGTTCGTATTGAATCATTGGTGTTGGGGGAGGAAGTTAATGCGACCATCCAATAGTGTTTGGCAAGGAAATTTCGGCTACTGGCAAAACAACTTTATTCATAATAATCTGCTGGTAATCGGTTACACAGGATGGAAAGGATTTCAGTCATTTGGGCGGGGAGTTGTTATTTGTGATGTGGATACTAAAGTTACTCACCCTACAAATACAAGTCTTGATACAGTTCCCTTCACCCTGCAATTTCTCCCCTCCGATCTGATTGGGTTTTACTTGCGTTCGTTTCAGGATGGCGGATTTATATCACAATCAATCTGTTTATCCATGATTTCATCAATTTCCCCAGCAGTCGCAACATACAATCCCCATCAAGATATTCTTCTGGTGCTAAAAGCTGAACCTCAGATTGAGGTTAATTTTTTACACCAACTAAAAATTACTCCACCCAATTGCTACGAACAAGTTTGCAAGCGTTGGTCAGAATTTGAACCAAGTTTAATGCCTTAAAACCTACTTTATTCATCAATGCTCAAGCCAAAATCAAGCAAAATTCCCAAACCAACTCGTTACCAAAATGCAGCGATAGATTATTACATGGGACTGACAAATTCCTCTTATCTTCGTTACGGGTATTGGGAACCACTACCTACTGTGGGTGAAGAATTAACTCTAACTCGTCTGCGTGTGGCTCAGGAAGCCTATACAGCCAAACTTTTGAGTTTTATCCCAGAAGGTATCAAAACTGTACTTGACGTAGGCTGTGGGATTGGTGGTAATGCGGCATATTTGTGTAGCTGCGGTTTCATTGTTGAGGGATTAGCACCCGACGCACTCCAGCAAGAAAGATTTATTCAAAATACCAACGGTCAAGTACCTTTCTACTTAACGAGATTTGAAGATTTTCACTCCTCAAATTCCTACGATCTGATCTTATCCCTCTTCTGTCACTTTCCGGGTATTCTAAATAAAAGGACTAAAAGAAAAA
>NZ_JAVRCK010000217.1:0-1974 GCF_034530815.1 Nostoc sp. DedSLP03 | reverse complement strand
CGATCGCAACGGCAATCGCAGCCTTAACACCAGCGATACAGGGAATACCCGATGCAATCGCCAAATCTCCAACCGTGCAAGCCGCAAACAAAGAAACGACCCAAGGTGCAGTGTGCGAAATCTCTCAACCTGGAGGATGCTTGAGGAATGCAATAGATGATTCCGCTAATAACATCAACCAAAATAATAATCAAAATACAGCTAACCTTCTAGACAAAATTAATGCTGGTGCAAACGCTGCTCAACTAGCACTTTTAGAATTAATCAATACAAAACTTGGCGATTTAATTCCTGGTGGGATATCAGGTAAATTGCAAAGGCTCAGTCAATGGCTTCATCTTGATAGAGTCCTGAATATTTTGATTTGGTGGCAAACTCTTCATAATGCCTATATGCTTTCTGCTAACTTGGGACAGACATTAACTAGTGCTATCTCAAATGTTCTCGCAGCAATTGGCATTAAAGATGCAGAGGGAAGCCCATTAAATATTGGTGAAATATTAGGAAGTCAATTTGATTCTCTAGCCAAATCAGTAATTGGCGAGAGTGAATGGGGAGGAATAAAAGCTGAATATAAAAAATGGAATCGAATTTATCAAGCCGCTGCTAATCTGATGAATTCAATTCAATCAATTGGCTATTCCATTCTCAGCGCTTTGGAAGTTGTAGGCTCTTGGGTCGCCGTAATTGGCAATGCTTTGCGCAAATGGGGTGAAGTTGGCGAAAGTGCCTATAGATGGATGAACCCTACACCTAACTTTCAAAATAAATTCTTTACAACTTTAGAAACAACTGAAAACGTCGTGAGTCAAATTGATAGCGTTGCTTCCGAAGTCTTAAGCGTTCAAGAGACAGTTACTCAAATTGGAACACAGAAAACAGAATTTCTCAAAGCATTGGGAGAAGAACCAAATAGCAAGCAAGGCACTACACCACCAGAAGCAACACAAGTTAAAGCTGGTTTTGATGCTTCCAAACTAGTGAGCGCCACTGGCTTGGCTATTTCTGATGAAGACAAGGAGGCGGACGAATAATGCCATTACCAGATGGTTTTGATGAATGGGAAAATTTACAAGACATAGTTAGACTCGAACATAATAAAGCAGTCCAAGCTTACTTCAAAAATCAACCTGACAATGATGTTAGCAACCCCAAGCCTCGACTCAAACATTCTTGTTTGATGAAGGACGGCGACACGTCAACCATGACAATGATGCGGATGTGGTTGTTTGAAATAACTTGTGGTCATGCTCAAGCTCTGCAACGCCCTGTTTATGGTATTCCTTGGTATGAAATCCAGTCAGAGCGGACATTTAAACCACAAGTAAAACTTTATTTTCTCGAACCGTATAATTTTGAAATTCACGAAAGTGAATCAACGCCACAAGTAGAAGGCGAAATTACATTTAGGCTAATGCATGAATCCAGCGAAAGCATTGGTAGAACTGATGCAGAGAGACTAGCCAGGCAAATAAAAAATATCTTTGCTACGCCTGCTTTCACTTGGCACAAAGGACATTTCAAATGTACTTATTTTGATACAGAGCGCGGTTACGAATTAAAACTATTAGTTCCGAATAAAGCCGAGGGAGAAAGAATTATTCGTGCGGTATTGGATATCCAGGAACACCCATTTGACCGTGATTTTCTACAGTTCATCGACAATGACAGGGTTTACTCTACAAATCCAGGTACGCACCGAGTTTATGGGCGTACAGTCAAAAAATTTGTTCGTCGCCGAACTGCACAAGTTAAATTCCGTTATGCTCAGTTACTGATTTGGGGGAAACAAAACCCTGTTAACTTGGTCGCGACATCTGGTTCTCGCCTACGCAGCGTCATTGAACGAGTTTAAGTAGAATCATCATAAAAATTTGACGGACAACATATGTTATCCGGCTGGAAATAGTGACTTGTAGTTGCTGCTATGACTGAATAACAGACAATTACTGAGTAAGAAATAAAACTAATATG
>NZ_JAVRCK010000216.1:0-2039 GCF_034530815.1 Nostoc sp. DedSLP03 | reverse complement strand
GATATCTTGATTCGACCACTTTAGCTGGTAATTTCTTTTTAAAAAATCACCTTATATCTACTTAGAAAATCTGAGTAATGCGAAAGTAGAAGCTGACGACTCAGAACAGCCTAACATCTGGGACTCTCTCGTAAATCTGGTAGGCGACAAATTATTAATAGACGAGTCTTTATTTAAAAACATAAAGCAACCGTTTAAAAGTGCAAAGAACTTTGAGCAAACAAAATTACCATCAATTGCTGTAGCTTTCCCCCAGCTTTATGTAGTTGAATCGAATCGCCGTCAATTTCGCCCGTTGTTCACTATCAACGTTTCGACAATATTCGAGGGCAATTATCGCAGTAGCGGATGGAATTTAACTGATTATGAGTTTCAGCCTGTTATTCCCAATTTGATGCAGTGGTACGGGCTAGAGGAAGAAGCGGCTGAAGAGCTGGTAACAAGGGAAGGGCTAAAGGTGTTTCTGGAAACTACTTTCAATCGTCCCTTTAAGACGCTACAGGATTTTATGGGACTGATTGAATTACCGCCTTTTCCTGTGCGGTCGAAACTTCTCCCTTATCTATTGGATTTTGAATACGCGACTTTTAATTACAACCTCAAAAAAGATTTTCAGAAAATTAGCGACCAGAATTACTTTCAGTGGTCAAGACCCGGACATCCGGCTTACGAATATTTATTTGGACAACCAAAAGCACCCCAGCATGACGTACTTTTTTTGGGTGCTTTTCCCAACTCACTGCCCGATGACTATCAAGCACTTGCTCTGAAACATTCACAGGAACAACCTGTTACTGCTGTGATTGGGCCACCGGGGAATGGCAAGACCACACTGTTGTTACATAAGATAGCGCAGCAAGTGGTACGTCGAGCAGTGGAATTAGCAACAACGGGTGAAGATAGAAGTAACCTAACTGTGGTAACAAGCACTAACAAATTTGCTGTAAATAACGTTGAGAAAATCTTAGCCAGCAACCTGACCTCTGAGTGTTTCTACTTATCAGGAGGTTCTAGGGATTTAGTTGAGAGCCAAGTGTTACCTAGTTTGCAAACTGCACTCGACTGGTTAGCCAAAGAAACGTTTAAATCGGATGAATGGGAGTCAGCTAGGCAACAATTGTTAGCTGGGGTTCAGCAGATAGAATCTTATAGAAAACAAGACTCAGACGAGCTTCAAAAGATTTGTGTTGATAAGCAATTATTAGATGAGCTATGCCTTGATATACAATCGGTTGAGTCGGCGCTCAAGACTTCTGCATTTGAGGATTCGTCACCATTAGAATCCGGGAGCGACTACTCTAGGTTTCCAGTAGAAGCCTATCAGCAGATAAAACAACATCTTGGCAGTGCAAGGCGTTCTTTGCCTAGAGTTGATTACTGGCAGCCTTCTGTTAGAGATAACAAATGGTTTGTCCAGATTTTGCTCCCGATTAAACGATTCTGGCACTCGATAACCAAAACCAGCGCACATCATGTTCTCAAACGCTTGCACAAACAGATAGAGATGCCTGTGTTAGCGACACTGGCCACCCCATTTCAATTTCAAATCCCACTAACAACTGAATCTCTCATCGCCGCCCAGCAGAGTGTTGACCAGCTTATTGCAGAAGCATCTTTCTGGCAGCAACAACAGAATGGTATTGACAGCACACAACAGCAGCTCTCCTCAAGAAAGCAGCAACTCAAAGACCTGATTACTCGCCGTTCTCAAATCGAAAACCGACTCGCTACTTATCCCACCAAAGATTTCTACAGTCGCTTCTACACTGAATTGCACTCGCTGCAAGTAGAGTTATTTGAGTGGTCTTGGCAATTTCAACAGCAAGAAGCTCTGCGACGGAAAGATGAGGTGATAGCTTCCATTAGAACTTACATTGCATTATTGAATGGCGAATGGGATGCTTACCGTCAGTTAAGTCATAATTGGAGAAAGATTTATCAGGATATCAGCCTGTTGTTTCCGGTGTTTCTTTGCACTTTGCACTTGTGATTTGAACGATAATTTAGCCAAACGGTCACGAAATACTTCACTTTGTACT
>NZ_JAVRCK010000215.1:0-2089 GCF_034530815.1 Nostoc sp. DedSLP03 | reverse complement strand
ATTTCGCTTTTTTACTATTTGCTTATTCCGGAGAGTGACAGAAGAGGGATAGGACGAGGGGCAACAGATAATTTATTTGTATTTCGTCGTGAAGTAACGCCTTCAATTTAGTCCTAACAGAGAAGTTTTGCTCACTGGAGTTAATTCTAAGCATAATTGAAAGTTTAGATGAAAATCTTTTCAAACATTTCTTTTACTTTTTGCCAGCATTTAGTTTCGATATTTTATGTGTTATTATCTTCATCTGCGATGGCACAGGTTATTCCAGATAATACATTACCTACCAATTCTATAGTTACGCCACAAGGCAATACCAGCAATATTACTGGAGGAACACAAGCAGGAAACAACTTATTTCACAGCTTCGAGCAATTTTCTGTATCCATAGGTAGCACTGCTTACTTTAATAATGCCTCAAATGTTCAAAACATTATTAGTCGAGTAACTGGTTTATCTATCTCTAACATTAATGGTTTACTGAAAGCTAACGGCAGCGCTAACCTGTTTCTAATTAATCCTAATGGGATTATTCTTGGCCCCAATGCTGTCCTAAATATCGGTGGCTCGTTCTTAGCTAGCACTGCTAACAGGATTAACTTTGCTGATGGCAGCCAATTCAGCGCAAAAACTCCACAAAATCAACCCTTATTAACAGTGACCGCACCTCTTGGCTTAGGATTTGATGGTAATCCAGGCGTAATTCAAGCTCAAGGTACAGGACACAATCTGACTCTCAATAGCCCATTTTCACCATTTATTAGAACTATTAGCTCAAATGGCTTACGTGTCAAACCAGAAAAGACTTTAGCTTTAGTGGGTGGTGACGTAACTTTAGAGGGAGGAAAGCTTGAGGCAAGTGAAGGGCGAATTGAGTTAGGTAGTGTTGATAAAGGAATAGTACACATTAATCCAGCTTCTAATGGTTGGAATTTGAGTTATGAAGATGCCGTTAGCTTCAAAAATATTCAACTATCTCAACAGTCAATAGCAGATGTTAGTGGCTTTGGTAGTGGTTCTATTCAAGCACAAGCTGCTGATGTGGAACTAGGAAGTGGCTCAATATTTTTAATTCAAAACCAAGGAGAGAAATTATCAGGTGACATTATTGTAAATGCCTCTGAACAATTGAGAATAATAGGAGCTTCTCGGAATGGAACAATCCCTACTAGCTTGGTTAATGAAACTTTAGTCGGAGATGGAGGAAAAATCGAAATTTCAACTAAAAATCTAATTCTTCAGGATGGAGCAGCAATAGCTGCTAAAACTTATGGTGTAGGTAGGGGGGGCGATATCTTCGTGAATGCTTCCCAATTCACTCAAGTTGCGAACGGTTCCTCTTCCGTTGTTCAACTACCTAGTAATATCATTACTTCAACCTTTGGCTCTGGAAATAGTGGTAATCTTACTCTGGTTACGAAAAATTTATCTGTAGAAGGTGGTGGAGAAATCCTAACTTCAACTTTCGGGACTGGCAAAGGTGGTAACTTAACAGTGAATACTCCTGAATCTACTCAAGTAATTGGGTACTTATCGGGGGCTTCACAGCTTTCTAGTACTATTCTTACTAGAGCTTCTGGTTCTGGTAATGCAGGCAATCTAATCCTTTCGACAGGAATTTTAAGTGCCAAAGATGGAGGTATTATTGGTTCTTTATCTCTTGGAAGTGGCTCTGGAGGCGATGTAACTGTAAATTCTCAAAACTCTGTAGAACTTGTTGGAGTAGTACCAAATGTCTTTACCCCAAGCTCTTTAGCTACTGCAACTTATAGCAGTGGTAATAGTGGTAAATTAATAGTTAATACAAAAAAGTTAACAGTTAGGGATGGCGGAATAATTAATACTTCTACTCGCTCAACGGGAAAAGCTGATAGCCTTATCATTAATGCTTCTGACTCTATCGATGTAATAGGTAGAGTTCCAGGCGCTGTAAATCCCAGTCTTATCAATTCATCTGTTGTTGATTCCAATAAAAATTTTCAAGAGCTATATCTGCTGCCTTCAGAATTGAGGGGGGATTCAGGAAGTATAACTATTAGAGCTGATTCGTAAAGAAAATCTAAAGAGAACAGAGCCTCGTTTGACTCAGGCT
>NZ_JAVRCK010000214.1:0-2187 GCF_034530815.1 Nostoc sp. DedSLP03 | reverse complement strand
CAATACTGCTCGGTTAAGGAGAAATAGAGGTAAAACAAAGAAAATAGTGTTCGCGGATGTTTTACGCGAATAAAAGCAGGGGACTTATTTTTTCTCTTTGAGGCTATCGTACAAGTCCACCCAATTTTGACGAAGAGAGTCGATGCAGGAAGTTAAGTGATCGATTTGAGTTCTTCTAGCCACAGAGAGGACAGCATCAATATGAGCAGGGCTTCCAGCCTTACCCAAATGCTTATATTTGCTCAATTTGTTGGGTTGAGTTGTGGAAAAAATTGGTTTGGTAGCGTGTAATTTATAGTACCAATAAGCTTGCTTTTTTCCGCGTGCTTGATAACGCAAAACACAACAACCAGGTGGTGCAACTTCCCCTGAAGCCTGAATTTGTTGGATAGAGAGTTGTAAAGTTGCAATGGCTTGCTGTAGGAGTTCGGCTCTAGAAATAATGTCAGAGTCAAGCATCTGGCATTTCTCGTGCGTATGGTGATTAAGGGGGTCTGTTCGCGTATAATTTACGCGAACAGATCCGAATTTAGTTTATATTATCTTACAGCCAAAATTAAACGTAAGTATCGGGTGAAAATGTCACTTGTTAATTTTGAGGTTCAACAGCCCTACATTACCCCAAGCCAATTACTACTGGCAATGGATGAAGTAATTCCATCTCAAACAATAACGAACGCAATTATCAGTACTTCTTCTGTTGGGCAACGACAACGAATACTTCCGACTCATGTAGTTGTGGTTTTGGTAATTGCCATGAGTTTTTGGTCATCGGACTCTGTTGTATCGGTGTTCAAAAATCTGATTCATGGCTTCGCCAGTTTACGCATACCGGATAAAATACGTTTTAAAACACCAACTTCTTCATCAATTACCGAAGCACGGCAACGAACCGGGGCATCTGTAATGACTCGTCTGTTTGAGATGGTGGCAAAGCCATTAGCAACAGTTTTTACGCCAGATGCATTTCTGGGAGGACTGAGAATAATGGCTGTAGATGGAACGGTAATGGACGTTCCTGAGACTCAAGAAAATGCAAGAGTATTTGGTTATCCTGGCTCTCGGCCTGGGACATATCCGGCATTCCCGAAAGCCAGGTTAGTTTTTTTGGTAGAAGCAGGTACTCATTTAATTACCGATGCATTCATTAGTCCTTATCGAATTGGTGAAAGAAAAGGAGCTTTAAAATTATTACGAAGTGTTAATGATGGGATGTTGCTGATGTGGGATAGAGGGCTACATTCATTCAAGATGGTTAATGCCGCAATTAAACAAAAATGCCATATTCTTGGACGTGTACCAGCCCACGTTAAATTCGAGGTCGTTCAAACTTTTGATGATGGTTCTTATAAGTCATGGATTGCACCGGATGGTCAGTCCAAAAAGAAAGGTGCAACCCGAATCCCAATCCGTGTAATTGAATATGTTGTTGAAGAGAATGGGATAGAAAAAGTTTATCGTCTGATTACCGATTTGATGGATATTGCGATTTTTCCAGCTTTACTTCTAGCGACTGAGTATCACCAGCGCTGGGAAGCAGAGAATACTTTGGATGAATTAAAAGTTCATCTCAATGGTCGGAAAACTCCTATCCGCT
Source organism: Nostoc sp. DedSLP03 (assembly GCF_034530815.1). NCBI lineage: Bacteria > Bacillati > Cyanobacteriota > Cyanophyceae > Nostocales > Nostocaceae > Nostoc > Nostoc sp. DedSLP03. The sequence continues at coordinate 590 of NZ_JAVRCK010000214.1, read as the reverse complement.
CGAAAAATCCTCGTGAAGTAGTCCAAGAAATTTATGGTTGGTTACTGGGACATTATTGTATACGCTGTTTAATGTTTCAAAGTGCTGAGAAAGTAGGATTATCTCCATTACGTCTAAGTTTTACTGGCAGCCTTAGAGTGATTAGACGTGCTATCCCTTTGTTCCAGATTGCAGTAGAAATATTCCCAGATATTAATGTATTTTTTAGTTGGTTAACTTCGGAACTTTTAGATTTAAAAATCCCACCACCACAGCAGAGAAGTAATCCCAGAGTTGTCAAGAAAACTCGCTCAAAGTTTCAGAGTAAAAAACGATGTCATAGAAATAATGGCACTCCTCGACAACTACTATCTTTTCAAATTTTTAGGAAACTTGTTAAATATATCGATTATTTTGGCGATACAGTAAATTGTTCATCCTCAATTTATAGTTCAACAGATTAAAAATATTCTCAGCAATTGACAATTAAATTTTTCGAGAGTGCCTTCAGGTACAAGCAGCGTTTTTAGCTATTTTTTGTTCTCGTAAACTGCACGCGAACAAAGTATTCTTTATTCCACCATCTATTTTCTCTTAACCGAGCAGTATTG
>NZ_JAVRCK010000213.1:0-2277 GCF_034530815.1 Nostoc sp. DedSLP03 | reverse complement strand
AATTCTAGTCTCAGCTTTTTTTTGGGCTTTTTTCAACCCGTCGAACTCACGTTAAGTTGGGGTACAGCTGGTCAACTTCGTCCCATGCCTGGTTAGTAAGATTCTCCAATGCCATTGCCAGCAGCAGAGGATGATCGTAATGTCCGTGCTGCAAGCGGTCGAAGAATATCTCGATTTGGAGGAATAGGAGGTTGGGGTTCATAGAGTAGCGATCGCGCTTTTGACTTCATCAAGTTCGACATCGATATAAGGGTCAAGCCCTTTGTTATCGCGGTGTCCAGTAATTTTGCGAATCACATCCTTATCAACAGAATTTTTCCGCAATCGGTTTACCAAGCTCCGGCGGGTACTGTGAGTTGAGATTCCCTTGGTAGTCATTCCTGCCTTTTGGGTGGCCCGCTGGAGAATGTCGTAAGCGTTCCGCCAGGTAATTGGTTTTGTGCCGCAGCGTGAAGGGAAAAGCCACCCAGAGTTATCAGGCTCAAATGTTTGAAGAGATTCCTTCAAAGCTTCATGAACTGGAATCTCCACAGTTTCAGCTGTCCCATCAGGTCTGTGCTTTCTGACCATTGCCGGAAAAATCAGTACGTCTTTGGGTAAGCCATTGCGATCGTAAACATCTTCAGTTTTCAGTTGAACCAATGCCCCCCAGCGCTCACCTGTATACCAGGCTAAATCCATTAGTAATTTATACTTATCGGTTTTGACTTGTCTTTTGATTTTGACAAACTCACTATCTGAGATGACCGCGGCTTTTCCCTTTCTGTTATTCTTTGGCATAGATATAAAAAAGAAACTTATAATATTCCGCTTTTACCTGGTTCAGAGGTAAAAGTGGAATTTCCTAAATATTCACTATTAGCAAATATTCGCTCAATCCTATTCCCAGCAAAGGATACACGTCGCCAGGATATATACCACTTCTACATAAAAGTGGAACATTTACTTATTTTTTATTGGCTAATAAAACAGAAGAGTAACTATTTCCAAATCTCTTCAAATGACAGCATTTAATCCAGCAACAGATATTCCATCTCAGATTGACACATTAGAAAAACTTGCAGCCTGGTTAGGATCGGCACTTTTTACCATCAATCCGACATTGACTGTTATCGAAGGTGTTGGTTATACCGAGCGTGCTTGCCAAGCCAATAATTTTTGGGTGGGAGCGGATGCCAAGACACGCATGATCATTCGTTTTTCCCTGGAGGTTTCCCCCGATCAAGCTAGTGGCAGTAACAAGAATTGGACGTATATTCAGCAGTTGAGCAATACCCCGTTGCCTGCTTCGTTTAAACAAAATTAAGATGACAGACGCTATCAACCCCCGTCAATTTGCATCCTTGGACTACGCTGACGCGGATATGTATGGGGCATTGCTAGAGCGTCCAGCGCCAGCGGTACCACTTGCAAAACCCCTACCAGTGCGAGAAGCAAACAGACAAAATGCAAGTGAAATCGCATCTGAGAAACGCTTGTGGCAGGAAGAGACAGCGCGAAATGCTGAGTACTTCAGACAAGAAAAACAAGCCGAAATCGCTAGAGAAGCTGAGATAACAAGGCGAGAGCAGGCACAGCGACAGGCGATCGCTAATCGTATAAATGGCACAGATACGCCGGAATTACTGCCACCAAAGGCGGAATCACCGTTAGCACAGTTACAACGATCGACACCGGAACGTCAGCCCCTGCCGTCTACAGGCGCACCACCGCCAACCCTAAATGGTACAGCAGCACGCGCCGACTCCCTGGTGGAACCGACTGCAACACCACGCCCGGCGATTATTCGTGAAGCGATCGCCACAACAGCAGGGAATGCAATTAGTGCCTTACCAAGAGCATTACCCCAAGCGGCAGGGCGGCTTGTCATACCCGGTGTCGGTGCTGCTCTGTCCATTGGTACGCGGCTAGTTGTCGGTCAATCTGTCACCCAAGCCGTAACTAGTACTGGTGCTGGCTTAATTGGTACAGGCATTGGTGCGATTGTTGGTACTGCAATTGGTGGGCCTATCGGTGGCGTTGTCGGCAGCATGATTGGTGGTACAGCAGCGTCATTATTTTCTGATTGGCTATTTGCTCAAAATTTGCCCTCCACTACCGCGCACCTGGAATCAAATACGCCAAATTACCCGCCATTTGTTGGTGGTCAAGGCGTGGGAGCGCTTTATTCTGTGCGATGTACTTGGAAGACTATCTTTAATGGTGCGCCTGGTGATAATCAGGTAATGAATGCCGATGTCTATGGGCCAATAAGCGATATTCATTTAGAAGATAATC
>NZ_JAVRCK010000212.1:0-2311 GCF_034530815.1 Nostoc sp. DedSLP03 | reverse complement strand
TGTACATGAACGAATTGCTAGAGAAACCCTCGCGGGCTACTAATTCGGATTCTGGGGTATCGGCGATGATGTCAGCCCAGCCGGTTTTGTCGTTGTGGCGGATGTTATTTTCTGCGATCGCACCCAGACCGGGACGAGCATTTTCAAATTCGTCAACTACTTTCTGTTCTTTGGGTGTTAGCGGTTTCATGGTAAATTTTGAATAGCTTGATAGGGACATCTGTCTCTCCAAACAAGCTCTAGGGCAAACTAGGGCTTGTTTTGGCTTTTGGATGGTTTGACAAAGAAACTCGAAAACAGCGGCCAGAACCGACCATCATCACCTGGCGATCTGCAATGCGAACTGCCTTCGAGCGGCTGACTTTAATCATTGGGAATGACCCATCCGCTGAAAGGCTGAACATTTCGTAGTTCTGCAAAGATGACCACTCGACAGCTGTCCGGTCTGCCAGGGCGGAATATTCCACAGCGTTCATGTCTGCGGCTGAGATGGCACTTGGCAGTGATGGCAGGTGACGTTTAGGCTTGTCTGCTTGTTTTTTGGGTTTATCGTCGGTCTTTAGTCCTGTTTTAGTGGTGCCATTGGTGGCTTCTAGTGCTTCCATAGTGGGTGCATAAGGGTATGATGCACGGGCTTTAGTCCGAGCATACTGGGGTCAACGTCCTAGCATAGTGGCACTATGCACGGGTGTTAGTACTGCGATCGCAGTTCCGTTATTTTGGTGAAAGTATTGATAATCTTGGGTTTTAGCGATTTATCCCTCCATAGTTCGGGTTAAAAGTTGCTTAAGGGTGTGTCCGCGCAAGGTCAAGGCGCGGGTTGTTGCTCCATGCTTGCCACGCAAGGTCTAGGCGTGGGGGAGAGAGATCACAGCAGCTTTACAGGTGGGTGAGACACTAGCAAAAGACCAGTCAAATACCGTCTTTGGCAAGCCAGGTTTCTGGCTGGTCTTTTGTTGTCCTCTTACCAGACATTATGTCTAGACGTATGATTTTTGTCAAGCGTTCTAGACAGCTTGTCTAGAACGTGTATCATGATAAAGAAAAGACCGAGTAGAAACGAACAGCAAGGAGAATCCCCATTGCGGAGTCTGAGGCTTGAGCTAGATATGTCTCAAGAGGAATTTGGACGCGCCATTGGAACAACAGCTAGAACCATTAGCCGTTGGGAAGCAGGAGATAGCGTCCCTACCTTTACGGTGACTCAAATGAAAGCTTTAGACCGCTTACTGCGATCAAAGGGTAAGACGATCCAAGACTTACCTGATGACTTTGGCCCACCAAAGGGACAGTTGAGCGAGAATACCTAACGCAAAAAAAACCAAAAAGCCACCCAGATTTAGAAGGTCGGTGGTGGCTTTCTGATATCAAACTAATAATATTATGCCAGAAAACAGCTTAGAAGTCATTAATTCTTCTTCTCAAAATAGGGTAATTCCTATTAACCGCAACAAAGAGAAGAAACCATCAAGTAAATTCAACAAACCTCACTGTATCATTCCAGTTGACGATATCCAGTGGGTAGTTAATCAAGTAAAAACAGTTCAAACACTTTGGAATGAATGTTGGGCTTCTGACCAGTATGGTAGTAGATGGATGAAGCTAACAACATCATTAGGCGACAAAGCTTTTAGACTAGCAAGACAACTTTTATACACAACAGGATTATTTGAATTCAAGCGAGAAACCTGCACTACGGACAATCGCAAAACAGCCTGTTGGTTAGTTAAAAACTTGCACGGTGCAAGACGAATTCAAGAGTTTTGGATGAAAGATGACGAGCAAGAAACAGCGGTCAATTCTGACGCTATATCAGGCATAAATGAACCGGACATCAGTCAAAAAATACCGGATATCGGTCAAAAAATGCCGGACATCTCACCTGAAACACCTGAAAAATCAAGCATTCCAGAACCCCTCAGTAACTCTTCAGAAACGTCTCAGGAACTTCTCAAAGAAGTTCATGTTGACGCAACCCCGACGAACGAACTTCTTGAGAAAGTTCGTTCTCGCGGTACAAAAACCGCAGAGAAATTAGCTGTAGCGATGGAACGCTGTATGAAAAAAGCCAGAGGTGAAGAACCCCAACAGTGTTTTAGGGAATTATTTATTAGCAGGTACAAATGGAAAATTGACGATGAGAGATTTCAACAACTTATTCAACTCACCAAAGAATGTACGCTTTCATTCTTTCAGAAATTCAAATACGTATACCAGAATGATGGGATGAGCGCTCCTAGAACATTTGATAAAGCAATAGACCTTGTAATAAAAAATGCTTCAACTATCAATGAAGCAGTGAAATTACAAT
>NZ_JAVRCK010000211.1:0-2386 GCF_034530815.1 Nostoc sp. DedSLP03 | reverse complement strand
GCAATATTACCACTAACTCCCAATGCTCAATGACGAATGACGAATGACGAATGACGAATGACTAATGAAAAACGATCGCGCGAGTAACCCAAAGTGCGATCGCGCGAGTAAATCCAATTGTGTTATCGGCGAATCTAGCCTATCCGCCCCGGCTACCATTTGTCATAAATTCGGGTAAAGTCGGTCAACTTCATCCCATGCCTGGTTAGCCAAACACTCTAGAGTCATAGCTAGAAAGAGTGGATGGTCATACTTTCCAGCCTCAAATGCCTTAAGGAAGATTTCGATTTGCAGGGATAGGAGTTTGTTGATCATAGAGTAGCGATCGCGCTTTTCACGTCATCGTCACTCACCTCGATGTACCGAGAAAGTACCTTCAAGTCAGTGTGACCAGTGGCTTTTTTAATCGTTGCCAAGCTTACACCCCGCTTTGCTAATTTCGTTATAAAACTCCGGCGGGTGGAGTGAGTTGATATCCCCTTGGCTGAAAGTCCGGCTCTTTCAACAGCTGTACGTAAAATTTGGTCAGCCGCCCTTAGCCCCATAGGTTTATCCGCTTCCCTGGATGGGAATAACCAAATCGAACCGGGGAGTGGTTTATATGCTGCCAGCAATTCAGCCAAGGTATCGTGAACCGGCACCTGGCGCGTCTGCCGCTTTCCATTGGGTGTTGCCTTGCGAGTCCTGGCGCGAAAGTTGATATACTCGCTGGGTGTACCATCAAGGTTGTACACATCAAGCAGTTGTAACTTCACCAACGCACCCCACCTTTCCCCGGTGTACCAAGCCAGATCCAAAAGCAGTTTATATTTTTGAGAGCGGATCTGCTTGCGAATTTTGGAATAATCCGCATCGCTTAAAATTGCGGCTTGTCCATTTCGATTATTTTTCATTTTATTTTTTACTTCTGCCTATTCTGGTTTAACCACTGTCAATGGTTAAACCGGAATATTCCTAACTTTTACTATTAGAAATATTCGACTTAATCCTATTAGCAGCAAGCATTACACGTCTTCAGAGAATCTACCTGTTTTACATAAAAGTAGAACATTTACTTATTTTTTATTGGCTAATAAAACAGAAGAGTAACTATTTAGAAATCTCTTCAAATGACAGCACTTAATCCAGCAACAGATATTCCATCTCAGATCGACACTTTAGAAAAACTTGCTGCATGGGTAGGGTTAGCATTATTCAATATCAATTCGACACTTGTCGTTGTTGAAGGCGCGGGCTACACGGAGCGCGCTTGCCAATCGGGGAACTTTTGGGTAGCCGCAGATGCAAAAACACGGATGATCGTCAGATTATCGCTGGAGGTTTCCCCCGATCAAGCTAGTGGTGCAAATAAGAACTGGACGTATATTCAGCCATTAAGTAATACTGCTTTACCTGCGGCATTTAAGCAGAATTGATATGACAGACGCTATCAACCCTCGTCAATTTGCATCTCTTGATTACGCTGACGCGGATATGTACGGGGCATTGATGCAGCGTCCAGCCCCAGCAGTTCCACTTCAACCGTCCATGCCGATTACCGAATCCAACAGGGATAACCCCGCCGTGCGGATAATGGAGAAGCGTTTATGGGAAATGGAAACTGCACATTACCCTGAGTATCATAAAGAGGGCGTACAGAGAGAGAAGGCTGTAGAGGAAGAAATACTTGGTAGGGAGCAAGCACAGCGACAGCAAATTAAAAATCGTATAAACGGTATTGAAAACCCTGATCTAGAGCCACCACGGAGGGAATCACCTGTTGCTCAAATCCAGCGCTCAACACCCGAACGCCAGCCGCTACCATCCACAGGCGCACCGCCGCCAACACCAAACGGTACAGCAGCACGCGCCGATTCTCTGGTAGAACCGACTGCGACACCACGCCCAGCGATATTGCGTGAAGCGATCGCAAATACAGTTGGCGGCATCGGGCAGGCTCTACCCAAGTCACTACCACAGTCAGCAGGAAGGTTCCTTGTACCTGGGGTAAGTGCGGGTGTGTCTTTGGGTAGCAGGATTCTTGCTGGGCAATCGGTAACACAAGCTGTTGTAGGGACTGCTGGGACTTTTGCCGGTAGTACGGCAGGAACGATAATAGGAACTGCTTTTGGTGGCCCGATTGGTGGCATCATTGGCGGAATCATCGGTGGGGCAGTTGGTGGTTACATCTCTGACGCTTTTTTCTCCCAAAATCTACCATCGGGAACTGCACACCTTGAAACATTCACACCAAATTACCCGCCATTTATTGGTGGTCAAGGCGTGGGAGCGCTTTATTCTGTGCGATGCACTTGGAAGACTGCCTTTAATGGATCGCCTGGTGATAATCAAGTAATGAATGCCGATGTCTATGGGCCAATAAGCGATATTCATTTAGAAGATAATC
>NZ_JAVRCK010000210.1:0-2480 GCF_034530815.1 Nostoc sp. DedSLP03 | reverse complement strand
GGTGTGTGATTCGTTGAGTCGAAACTGGTTACAGGAAAAACTTTTCAGCAAAATCCTTAGCCTTGGGATGACTCACTAGGTTCTTAGAAATCCGTTACAAATACCCAAGCGGATAACCGAATAAGTTATGTACGGATAACCGAACCTTGATAACTGTATAACCTTATAGGTGATGTGACAAACCATCACAAAGTCCTATCCTCCAAGCGTGGGAGTGAAAGCATTTCCCCTACCTAGCGACTGGTTATCAAAGGGTAAAGCGGGGAAAAACGCTGGTAACACCAAACCATGAGGTGAATCCCAGCAAGCAAGAGTGCATGGACAACGAAAGTGAAGGTACGTTTGAACAGTCGTAACCCACTAAGTAGCGAAAAGAATGGTTGATACGCTGCGGTCAAAAGACACTGAGACACATAGGAACCCGAAAGTACCTCCATCAAGGTCACGCTTTCCTGTCTCCGGCTGAGTAGTACCGTCCTAAACACTCAAACAAAAGGTTATACGGAACGAAGTAATCCTGTCTGTGGCTCTCTAAGAGGTCGATATTAGAGTAGGAGCCAATCCGCAAGCCCTAACAGGAAGAGATGGAATCAGAAGCAAATGCCTACCTGTAATGGGTATGGATACGCAGACAGATTCCCGATGATTTGGAAGATAGAGTGTCAACAAAGCAATGAAGATGACTAAAACACGGAAAAATCCGATGGTGGTATGGACACAAGTGAACTGGCAAAAGCTAGAACGCATGGTGTACAAGTTGCAAAAGAGAATCTATCAAGCCTCTCAAAGGGGAGATGTCAAAGCAGTGCGTAAATTGCAAAAGACTCTTCTAAATTCCTGGTCTGCCAAAATGCTTGCCGTCCGAAAAGTGACACAAGATAACCAAGGAAAGAACACTGCAGGAGTAGATGGGAAAAAGGCTCTCACGCCTAAAGCCCGACTTGAACTAGTAAAAACACTAGAGCTAAATCACAAATCTACCCCCACCCGCCGAGTATGGATTCCCAAGCCAGGGAAAACAGAAAAGAGACCCTTGGGTATAGCCACTATCGCAGAACGGGCAAAACAAGCACTGGTAAAATTAGCCTTGGAACCCGAATGGGAAGCCAAGTTTGAGCCTAACAGCTATGGATTCCGACCTGGTAGAAGCTGTATGGATGCTATTGAGGGGATCAAAGTAGCAATTAAACAAAAGAGCAAATATGTTCTGGATGCTGATATTGCAAAATGTTTTGACAAAATTGACCATAAGAAACTATTGAGCAAAATCAATACGTTTCCAAAACTTCGCAAACAGATTAAAGCATGGCTTAAGTCTGGCGTTTACGACGGCGGAGCATGGTTTCCAACTGATGAAGGAACCCCTCAAGGTGGTGTAATTTCGCCATTATTAGCAAACATCGCTTTACACGGAATGGAAAAGATTGTCAAGGAATTTGTCCGAACCCTTCCAGGGAAAAAGGACAACAATGAGAAGGAAATCACCTTAGTTAGATATGCCGATGATTTTGTCATCCTACATCCCAAACTGGATGTAATTATGAGGGCTAAAGTACTGATTGAGGAATTCCTGAATGATGCTGGTCTAGAACTTAGACCTGAAAAAACTCGCATCACTCACACCTTGGAACACATGGGAGAAGAAACTTCTGGTTTTGACTTCCTTGGCTTTAATATCCGCCAGTACCCAGTAGGGAAGTACGCAACAGGCAAAAACACACACGGTAAACCGCTAGGTTACAAGACATACATTAAGCCAAGCAAAGAGGCTGTTAAAGCTCACTATCAAAGGTTAGCTAGTGAAATTGATAAGTTAAAATCTTGTCAATCCCAAATCGAGCTAATCAAGCGACTAAATCCAATCATCACTGGATGGAGCAACTATTACTCCAAAGTTAACAGTGCTGAAATCTTTCAAGAGCTTGACAATTTACTAACACTGAAGTTAATTGCTTGGACTAAGGCTAGACACCTTCACAAATCTACAAAACGGTGGACTAGGAAATATTTCGGCTCCAAAGGCGGGTCAAACTGGATATTCCGCGCCATTACCAAAGGTAAAACTCTCTATCTTACTTACCACGGTGATTTTCATATCCAGAAATTTGTCAAAGTCAAGGGAGAAGTCAGCCCCTACAACGGCGATTTCATCTACTGGGCTACCCGCATGGGCAAAAGTGTCGAATTACCAACTAGAGTCTCCAAACTGCTGAAAAAGCAGAATGGAAAATGCACAGAATGCAATATGTACTTCAGAGATGGAGATGTAATGGAAGTAGACCATGTTATTCCCCGCTCCAAAGGGGGAAAAGACAGCTACGAAAATTACCAACTATTGCATAGACACTGCCATGACATCAAAACCAAACGAGACGGTACTCATGACAAGAGCCAAATCATTGAGGAGCCGTGTGATGCGAAAGTATCACGCACGGTTCTGAAGCCGAGTCACATTGGCGACAATGTGGCTTAGGGTAATA
>NZ_JAVRCK010000209.1:0-2490 GCF_034530815.1 Nostoc sp. DedSLP03 | reverse complement strand
GATATCTTGATTCGACCACTTTAGCTGGTAATTTCTTTTTAAAAAATCACCTTAACTCTATTGAGTTAACAGAAGAAAAATTGCTATTACAGCGTCTAAAAAATTCTGAGAATAAAAGCGTTTTACAACTGATTGAAGACCCATCTACAGTTAGATGTGTTTCTTATCAGCTTCACTCAGATTTTGAGAATAATTCATCTGAAGGTAATTTGCTTGAATCGGAAAACAATTATTTAGAAACCGACCACTTAATGGACATAAATAATAAATTAGTATCCCTAGAATACTATGGAGAGTTCTGATGAGTGACGAAGAAGGCTTTCCTAAGCAACTACTTGAGCAATCTATGACTGAAAGAATTGCTTACTTTAAAAACTACACAATGGCACATCCGAAATTGCTGTCAGCCTCGCAAAAGCTCATGCTCACTGTTGAAGAGCCTGCTGCAACTTCACTCATGTTTCTGTTCGGGCCAACAGGTGTTGGTAAAACTACCTTACTACGTCGTATGACTCAAAAGTTGTTAGAAGCAACGCGACCAGATATGGAACGAGATAAAGGTTTTATCCCGATTGCTGGTGTCGAAACAGTTACACCTGAGTTCAGCAATTTTGATTGGAAAGATTTTTATTTACGTGCTTTAACTGTATTAAAAGACCCATGTGTTGAATTACCAATTTCTCAGAGAATGACCAATTTAAAGTTGAGGATGTCTGTTGAAGGTGCATTACGTCACCGCAGACTCAAGGTTTTTTATATTGATGAGGCACAAAACTTGAGTAAGGTTGCTAGTGGGCGGAAATTACGCGACCAAACTGACTGTATTAAATCGCTAGCTAATATTACTCGCGTACAGTTTATACTTGCAGGCACTTATGAATTATTAATACTTCGTAATCTCAGCGCTCAACTATGCCGACGCAGCCAAGATATTCATTTGGAACGCTATAAAGCAGACAATTCAGAAGATTTAAGAGCTTTTCAAGGTATAGTTCAAACATTCCAACGACATTTACCATTGCAAATAGAACCTGATTTGCTCAAACATTGGGACTTCTGCTATGAGCGCTGTGTTGGTTGTATCGGCATTCTCAAAGATTGGTTATCTCGTGCTTTATTTAGTGCTTTGCTCAAAGGTGACAAAACTTTAACTTTTTCCGATCTTGAGTCACATGCTCTCAAAACTGAGCAGTGCATAATTCTGCTTAACGAAGCTCTTCATGGGGAGGAACAACTTAATAGCCGTAGGGATACCAACGCTCTGCGGGCTGCTTTGGGGTTAGAAGTCGCAACTGATGTGACTCCAAAAACATTGCAGACATCTGCTAAAAAAACTCGTCGTCACGCTGTGGTCGGTCAGCCTCTGCCACAGCGTCGTCCTGTCGGTGGTGGACACAATGCCTGTTGAGAACTTGAAATTGTATCAATCATGGGAATTAGAGCAACCCATACTACCTGAGCGTAGCCGTCTTTTCTCTCTACCACCAGTTGGTGTCGGCACAGCAATTGTCGAGAGCTTGAGTAGCTACTTAATTCGCTTGGCTGATGCACATGGAATTACAGTTGGTGACTTGATTCGCTATTACATTGCTCCTTTATTTTTTCTTAACGAGCAGCCTCCAGGATTATCCAAAAAAGATGCTATCGAGCTAGTTGTAGTTAGATTGCGAAAAGAACTAGCCATTTTGCAGCAACCAACTGCCCAATTTTGGCTTTCCCAAACACAGCATGTTTTTAAGGTTGTTAATGTACTAGAAATCTTAACTGGTCGCAAAGATATCAGCTATTTAACTTTGTTGCCTTGGAAAACTTGGCGATTTTCATTTAACCACATCTTCCATACACAGCAGCGTTGGTGTGCAGGTTGTTACCAAGATTGGCGTGATGCTAATACCCCTGTATATCAACCTCTGTTATGGGCGTTAGAGCCTGTAACTGTCTGCCCATACCATCAACGCTATTTACAAATATACTGTTTGTGCTACGGTCATACCCAACCTTTTTTCCAACCTCAGAAATTAAACGGCTACTGTCACGAGTGTGGTGCTTGGCTTGGGCGCAATCTTGACGTACCGAATCATAGCCGAAGCAAAGGGCGCAAATTTGATCGGGATTTGTGGATTGCTCAAGCTCTTGGAAATCTGCTTGCTGCGACTCCCTCACTCCACACAAATCCCCTCATCAGAGAAACAAAAGTTACCCCTAAACGAACATTGCCTACTTTATACAAGTTTTTGAGATGGTGTTACAAGCTTAGTTTATCTCCTGTTGAGGGTTTAAGCTTGCTCGAAATCCAATAAGGCAAGCAACAACATAACAACGGCTCTACTTTTTTTTCCTTAAACCCGGAAATCCAAGCATAAGTTGTCCGTTCTCAATCCAAGGCATAAGTTGTCCGATTTTGACAACTTATGGCTAAAGTCACAACATACACGATTGTCACTGAAAGCATAAGATGAGCAAGTTGCTCACTTTATGGTTTCAAAGCGG
>NZ_JAVRCK010000208.1:0-2622 GCF_034530815.1 Nostoc sp. DedSLP03 | reverse complement strand
ATTCTTTTTCAGCAGTTCTGATTCCAGTTTACCTAATTGATGACACGCCCTAGGTTTCATCATTTAGATCCAATTTTTATTTCCCCAGAGTGACAAAAGAGGGATAAGGACTATAGTCCTTATTTTTTCAACACGAAAATGCTTACTACAAACCCTCAAAATATGTAATCGCTAGGATGTAATCTTATCAAGTTCATCAAGAATGTTACTATCTATATCAATGTCAAATTTCCGAGCAAAGTGAGCAGATGATACGAGTAAATTTGGCAAGTCTTCCATAAGCAATGTCTTGGGATGACAGCCTCCATCTGACCAATCAATGTAGCGTCGTCGGTCGTTTTGCAGCTTCAGATGAGATGCATTAGCAAGTACAGTTTGAAAATACGACTCATCTGTATACTTAAGCTTACTGTAGTACAAGGTTAAGGCATTTTTCTTACTGTGAAAATCGATAATGTATTTAGCAGCTTTACTATTGGCACAAAACCATTGACTTCCACTGAAACAAGCAAGTTGTTTTGAAAAAGGAAGGAAAGGTTTTGTTAATAGCGGATGTTCTAAGCTTATTTCTATATTCAGTTGAGCAAAGTATTTTTTTGAGTAATTAAAATAAAACGACTTTGTACAGTATCGTTGATAGGAATTTTTCAACCATAACATATTTGGTTTTAAATCATGTTTATAAGTCTTATATGTGATTTGCTCATACTGAATATAAGCATCGTATGAACTTGAGGCTAGCTCATCCAATATTTGCCTTGCAGTTTTAATGGGATAGTCTGCTCCGCTGAGTAATACAAACCAATCCGGAGGCTCTGGAACCTCATACATTAATCGAAGTGCCTGTACTGTGGCTTCTACTAAAGTAAAACTTGCCCACTCTGTTTGTAGATGAGGGCGTACTAATAAAACATTTTTTGACAGGGCATCTACAGATAAATCACATTTTGAAAAATCATGGTGACACACAATTAGAGGATAGTTAAACATACTATTTAACTTATTTATTAGTCTGTAAATTTGTAGAGGTTTTGTATGAGTTAGTAAAATAAAACCTATAGGATTGCTGGGAGAATTAGACATTTGCTTAAGTTGTGTATATTGAAAATATTTTAAAATATGTATGTTTCTGTGAATAATAGTTTCTCGGTTGAGTGAGGTATAAGCTAATCGTCATTTAAATTGCACCATTCTCATGGTAATAAAAGCTGCAAATCTTCTCCCTTGCTCCCTGCCCCCCTGCGATCTCAATGTGCTTTCTTATATGCTTAACAGTTTAGTAACCCCTCCCAACAAGCGAGGAGCTTGCTCTGATGTACCTTATGTGATTAGGAAATGCTATAAACATTTGTTAGTAGTTGAATAAGGGTTTAGTCTAGCTGCATTCAAATAGCGATAGAAGAGCGATCGCTGATTAATGCTGCGATCGCTCTCCTACCCACTACAAGCAGAAAAATTTATGCCGAGCAATTCTGCAACACTTTTTGATTACTGCCCAAGGTTTCATTGATAGCTGTGATTAATAACTCATTTAAAGGAATTCCAGCTGCTTTCGCCATAGAGGAAATCACACTTTTAGGGGCAAAAGAACAATACAACCCGGCTTCTAAGAACCAAGGTTCTCCCTCTGGGTCGATGCGGAAGTCAAATAAACTGTAGTGGCGACAACCCAAAGCCTGATGACACTTCTTAGCTACTTGCTGAACCTTTTGGGTAATTGGATCGTTAGAATCTACAATCCAAGACTTTTTATTATCTTTAGCAGCAAAACCCAAGTTGCCATCGTCCGTTTGTTTGAGTTTTTCAGCATGGTTGCGGATGGGTTTGGAATGGGGGTCTAACAGATACTCTTCAAGAGGTAAATCCACTAGTTCCCCATCTCTGACAATAATGCCACATCTGACTTCTCGACCGAGTTCAATAAATTCTTCTACGATCACCTCATCTGAATATTCAAATGCTTTCTTCAGGGCAGCATCATAGTCGGTAGCTTCTTTGACTAAATCCATCCCTAAAGAGTTATCGGAACTTACGGGTTTAACGATCGCTGGAGGTGTAATTGTTGGAACGTCTCCTTGGCGAAGCAGTTCTCCACGAGGCACTTTTACCCCTGCGGCTTCGACAATTGCTTTAGCTCTGCCTTTGTGCGCCGTTATTGCCATGATATCTGGAGTATTGCCGATGTAAGGGATCTTCAGCAAGTCGAATAAAGCCCGGTATTCAGTCATTCCAGGGATACAAAACATTTGTGGTAATACAAGATCAATGTTTTGTGCTGTTATAAACTGTATGGCATCAGCCAGAGTCATCGGTTTGGTGTCAGCAATATCTTCAGGGCTGAGGGAAGGAGGAAATCGCCATTGGCGATCGGGTGTGATGTATGCAATTTGAAAATCATATTGCGATCGCTCTGCCATTGCTGCGAGACAGTCTTGGGCATAAAGGCGTGACAAATCACAGTAAAAATTATTGTATGCAGACCCAACTAAATGAAGGATACGAAGTACTGGCATAATTTATCTTCCTATGTATTGTTAGAATTTATATAGCGGTTATTAGTGAGTGGGCTTTCAGGGGGCGACAGTGGAGCTAAAGAGCTTGCTGTATAAGTGACATAGCTTT
>NZ_JAVRCK010000207.1:0-2674 GCF_034530815.1 Nostoc sp. DedSLP03 | reverse complement strand
TGCTCCCTGTCGAAAATATTATCTGCTTTGCTAACTAACCTGCAGAATGTGGGTTTTATAGCAAGGGACTGGGTAATAGGGACTGGGGACTGGGTGAAAAGCCTTTTTGTGTCTAAGTTTTATCGTCTGTTGATGTCCTAACCACCAAGGCTTGTGCTATAACTCTTAACTCCTAACTCCTAACTCCCCACTCCCACCGCTGACGGCAAAATTAGCATGGCATCACCGAATGAATAAAAGCGATATCCAAAAGCGATCGCTTGGTTGTATATATTCAATAACCGTTGCCTGCCAATTAGCGCACTTACCAACATCAACAAACTAGAACGCGGTAGGTGAAAATTCGTAATCAAACCATCTACTACCTGCCATTGGTAGCCGGGATAAATAAACAAGTCTGTTTTTCCGCAAAACGGTTGTAAATTACCAGATTGAGCCGCCCCTTCTAAAGCCCTTACTACCGTTGTTCCCACAGCAATAATCCGCCCGCCAGCTGCTTTCGTAGCGCGGATTTGCTCTACTGTAGCGGCGGGAACTTCAATCCATTCTTCATGCATTTGATGGGTAGTTACATCCTCTACTTCCACAGGGCGAAATGTGCCGACACCAACGTGTAGCGTCACAAAAGCTCGATTGATTTGGCGATTGCCCAACTTTTGTAATAATTCTGGGGTAAAGTGTAATCCTGCCGTCGGAGCTGCGATCGCTCCTGGCTGTTTAGCATAAACTGTCTGATACTGCTCATCAGCTGCTTCTGAGGTAGTAATGTACGGTGGTAACGGTACTTCACCAAATACCTCTAACAGTTGCACCAAAGTCTTTTCCTCTGGTACATCAAATTGCAACAAACGCCCCCCCGTTGCTGCATCTGTTTCTAGAACCGTAGCCGTTAGTTGGGGGCTAGAAGCAGAAAGTAAGGGAAAATTTTCCCCTCTGCCCCCCGCACCCCGCCCCTCTGCCTCTTTTAAATGCCCAATCCCCGCTTCCCTTGGTTCAAAGATAATCTTTGCTCCCCGTTTGAAGCTTTTTCCTGGCTTAACTAAAGCTAACCAACAGTTATGCTGCCGTTCTTCCAACAGCAACACCTGGATTTTCGCGCCAGTGGATTTATGACCATAAAGCCGCGCTGGAATTACTCTTGTATTGTTCATAACCAACAAATCACCAGAGCGCAGCAGTGCAGGTAAATCATGGAAAATATGGTGTAGAGGTGCTGTTTCGATGCCTGTAGTCGGAGAATCAACTACCAGTAACCGCGAACTATCTCTAGGAACTGCTGGGTTTTGGGCAATGAGTTCTGGAGGTAGTTCGTAGTCATAGCCAGCTACCGAGCAATCTAATTCAAAATTTTTGTCTTGTGGGCTAGATGTATCTTTCAAATTGACTTGTACTAGTTTTTGGTTTATTTAGTATTTATACTCTCTTAAAAAGTCTGAGTTAAGTTTTCCCTTATATTGGAACTTTAAGGGATCTTGGCTCAGTTTTGCCGCTAGGCTATAAGATTGTTACTATTAAGTAACACGGAAAACTTAACATAAAAAATGGGTAAACCTCCCCATCAAAAAACGGGGGCTTTTACCCTACCGGGAACAGGCACTGATTGACGAATATAGATATGTAGGATTGGCTTTGATCCCAAGCACCAACAAACATGGAATACTTGTACTATCTGGCAAATGCCAGTCTAACCCTGAGGGTCGTTCAACACCTCCACGCTAGACCCCAGACACCAGTTTCGTTCGTCACCGTAATTCATCAAATTGATGGCTGGGTGGTTAGGATCAAACTCAAAGGTCAAGTCTCGCCCCAAGAAGATGGCGACTTTCGGGCTTTTCTAAATGAATTAGGAATTAGCTACGAACCGCCAATGAGGGTGCAAATGGCACTTTGGAGTTTGGAAGCTGGACAGTGCCCTGTGGATGTGATGCGTCGTTATCAGGTAGCGATCGTTTCTCATGGTAGCCCAGAAAGAGATGAAATTGAAGCGTTCCGGCAACAGTTTGTCCGGGGCTTAGGTTACTGTCCAGAAACTTTAGCGTGAGACTATTTAGTTGTAACGCTACTACAAAATTATTGGTCATTGGTAATTAAGATATTTTATCCATTACCAATTAACCATTATCAATTGAAAAGTCAAAAGCTGCGGGGATATATTCTTGCAGCTTAAACTTGTATCCGGGTACTGATGAAGTAGCTAGAGCTTCCTGGTTAGCTGTAACCCCAGTCAGATTTTTTGATATCCTTTGACAGTAGACAATAGCAACATCAAATCGACAAGAATAATCTGCCTTCTCAGGATACTGGGCTAAGAATGTTTCAGCTGTACGACAGATTTTTGCTTGCTTTTGTGGAGTGATTGCGCTTCTTCCCCCTGCATCCCAACTACCTGAACTGCGGGTTTTGACTTCAACAAATGCCAACATAGAGTCAGGAGTGGGGAGTGGAGAGTGAGGAATTAGGAGTGAGGAGTTAGAAGTGAAGAATTCTTCCCCTGCTTCTTGGCTTCCCTGCTCTTTCCCACTTCCTTCATCATATTCAGCAATAATATCGATTTCCCCCCAGCGACTAGAAAAGCGGCGATGGAGAATTATCCAACCTGTAGATTGCAACCATTGGGCTACTATAGGACTAGTATTTGATTTCTGAAAAAACTCCGTACATCTGGAGAGATAGA
>NZ_JAVRCK010000206.1:0-2845 GCF_034530815.1 Nostoc sp. DedSLP03 | reverse complement strand
TTTTTCTTTTAGTCCTTTTATTTAGAATACCCGGAAAGTGACAGAAGAGGGCTAAGTAATTACTAAAGCTTGCTGTCCACTTCTACCAGCACGACCGCTACGTTGGGCGTAATTAGCAGGACTGGGGGGAACGTTTCGGAGATGGACAACGCTAAGGTCGGAAATATCGATGCCTAATTCCATTGTCGGAGAACAGAACAATGCAGCTAATTGTCCTTGACGGAATTTTTCTTCCCGTTCTTGACGGTCTTTGTTGCTTACCTGTCCGGTATGCTCTCGCCCTTCCATTGTTTGGATTTGCAAAGCGTTGGTTTGGTAAAAACCTTGGAAAAATTGGTTAACGGATATATTGGGCTTATCGTTACCCTGCAAGCGGCGGGATGTTAAGGGATCGGTAGGGATTTCCTTAAGGTTGGTTGCTTTCCATAGTAGTGAGTCTATGCGTAGCTGTACCTCAGATTTTTCTTGCACTAGGTAGCCAGCATCACACAAAGCATTAATTACAGGACTTACGCAACTGGCACATTAATATACAAACTGTCATATGTAACTGATTTAGCTCTAATACTGATAAATCAAAGCTTACAAGCATTAAGTCTTAATTAAAGTATATGTGCCAGTTGACATTTTTTTGTGACACTTGCGTAAGTCCTAAATTAAAGTAGTGATTAAGCTGTTGAACTCTACATCTGTTAGAAGTTGGCTACGGAGCGACCATGTATTTGGCGATCGCAAAAATTGTCCAATTTTACTTCTAGTAGTAAGTTTGACTTTCGCTTTTTCATTACCACCAGTACTAATAGTTGCCCAAGTTGCTAAGTACAAATATTCGTTCTCATCAAATACCCAAGGTTCTTTAAGAGCTTGAATGACTTCGCTTTTGAGTGAATCTTTTTGGTCTGGTTGTAAAAGTTTGGCATCAATTGCCAATTCTCGCCTCAGATGGTTGAGGAATGCTTGGGTAATGATGAAACGTTCTTGCGGAGTGGCTTGCAGTAGTAAAGAATGGCGATGTTTTTGCCATAGTTTATCGTCAGCACAGGCTTCTTGCAGTCCGTCATACTCAATTATTAACAGTCCACACTGTTCAAGGTTGGGTTGAACAATGCGCCACCCCCGACGCAAGTCTTCGTAAAGACGATATTCAATTAGTTTACGAAAGGCTTCTTCATTGCGTCGCTTCCCAACACCAAACTCTGCTGCTTGCTTGGCATAGTCGTTTTGAGTAATTCCCATGTATTGGACGACTACACTAGCTAATTCACTGTGGGTGAGTCGCCCCTTAGCTTGAATTGCGCCTAAAAGTGCAGCCCGTAAGAAGCTGGTTTGGACAAAATCATTGAAATGTCCTGCTTGTAAAGACGCATCTTGACGGTTATCGGTAAAACTGAGGATTTTGGCAGCTTTGGCTTTTTCCCCTGTAAAGACTTGTTTGAGGCGGCTGGTGGTAGAAAGACAAAATAGAGTGGTGGCGGTACTGCGTCCTTCACTGCTAAGGCGAGAGAGTTTAGCAAATTCGTTTCGCTTTTTGTCATGAAGTACGCCGCAGTTGAGACAGGTCAGAAAGGGTTTGGGAATAAACCAACAAGTGGTTCCTTGCAACAAGGAGGATGTAACTTTACCATTGGATAGAATTTGGAGTTTGCGAGGAATAAACCGTGCAAAGTCTTTTTTGGCAACCCGTCCTTTCTTTTTGGTTTCATTAAACCAAGAATCAGGAAGTCTATCTTCATCGCTTCTATCCCACAGTTCTGGTTCATCAAGGGTAAGATAACCTTCGGTAATATCTGCATCGTCAGGACTAATATCTAATGCAGTGGGCAATTGAGGCAGGATAATATGCTTATCGGCATCGTAGCGCACGACATAGTAATCCTGTCCGCATTTCCGACAAAAAACGAGGGGATAAAGTAGGCGGTTGTCGGTGGTTGTATATTGACCTTCGAGGGTTAAATGGCCTTTGTCTCGATTTTCAATAGTGGCGTAAACGCTTCCCCCTTGGGAAATGAACTGATGTAAACGAAAGGCAAGTCCATTAGTTTTGCTTCCCCACAGGAACATTTGTTTGAGGACTGTTAAACAAATTTCCCCTAGAAGCTGGGTTTGTTCGGCAAGTTTAGTTGCACCCGTTTCTAAACTAATGGGTTGACGGCGCACAAGATGCCCTTCTCTTTCTTCTAAACCGAAGTTCATTTCGATCCAGTAGCTCAGGGAATGGTTTCGGAATTCTGTTAGTGTTTGTTCTAATTCGGTTGGTAAACCTGCCGAGATTCCTTGGCACAGTTGTTCGATAGTAGGTTCAGCACGTTGGATAGAACGTTCTAAGGTTTCATCAATGACATTACTGGGTTTAATTTCCACGCCAAATAACTTACTAGCGACATCTGCCACAACCTGACGGCGTTGTTCGCGGGAACCGACCGTTGACATGGTGGCACTTGTGCCAATGCAGAGTAATTCGTCATTACTTCTGCTACGTTGACGAAGTTTGCGTATCAATATAGCAACGTCTGCGCCTTGTCGTCCCCGATAGGTATGTAATTCATCCAGTACCAGGAATTTTAAATTGGGAGACTCTACCAGTTTATTTTCGTGAGTGCGTGAGAGCATTAACTCTAGCATCACGTAGTTTGTGAGCAAAATATGGGGTGGATTGTTTTGAATTTCGGTTTTCCTGGTTAAACTTTCTTGCCCGGTGTATTTTTCAACACGAATATGAGTATTCGGAACTTGGCGTAAAAATTTGTCGAGTTCTTCTTTTTGGGAGTTAATTAAGGCATTCATGGGATAAGGGACTTCCAAGAAATAAATTACTCAGAAAAAATCGTAAGTGGATACTCAATAA
>NZ_JAVRCK010000205.1:0-2846 GCF_034530815.1 Nostoc sp. DedSLP03 | reverse complement strand
GCATCAAGGGTACATTTTACCTCCATTGGTAAATTCTTTCCTAGAAATCACCTTACACCCAAACCAAGAGCATCATAATTCCGACGACTGCTGGGTTGGGAAATAAATACTTGCTGTTTGCGGTTAATCCGGGAAATACAGAAATTGAGAGCGAACGCACTAATAATGCCTACGCTTTGCCAGTGACAATTACCAACCCAGACCTGATTGTAACAGCAGCAACAGCTCCATCGATCGCAGCCGAGCGCTCATCAATAACGGTGAACTGGACGGTAAAAAACCAAGGAAACGTTCCAGCTAATGAAAATGGCTGGTATGATTACGTTTACCTTTCCGATAACACTGTTTTCGATAGTTCAGACCGTTACATGGGTAACATCAGGATTAACGGAAATCAAAAAGCCGGAGAAACTTACAGTCAGAGCCAAAATTTCATATTACCCCAAAATACTGGGTCAGGGAAATGGTATGTACTGCTGGTGGTTGATTATGACAACTATCAAGTAGAAACCAGTGATGCGAACAATGTCTATGCTATCCCAATTAATATTGCAGTTCCCGACCTGACTATTACCAACAGCAACGGCCCTACAACAGCAGCAGTTGGTGAAACAGTTGCTGTGTCTTGGACAGTAAAAAATTTGGCAGATGTATCAGCAGCAGCAGAGCGATATGATTCAGTTTATCTCTCAGATGATGCCAAATTTGATGTAACAGACACCTATGTTACTGACTTTTACCGCAGTAATTCTTCTCCTTTAGCAGCAGGTGCAAGTGAAGTTCGTACTGGAAATATTATAATTCCCAATTCCCAACTGGGACAACGTTATTTGCTGTTTGTGGGAGATCGCCGGAATTCTCAAAGCGAAACTAACGAGACTAACAACGTCTGGGCAACTCCCATCACCATCACTGCCCCCGATTTAGTAGTATCAGATGCCACAGCCCCAATCACCGCTACACAAGGGGAAAGGGTATCAGTGTCTTGGACAGTTAGAAACCAGGGAGATGTTGTTGCTGGAAGAGACTGGTACGACTCTGTATATCTTTCTGACGATGCGACCTTTGACGGCTCAGACCAATATATCACCGACCGTTGGATCTCTGAGCAAACCCCATTGGCGGCAGGGGCTAACTACAATATTACGCAGAACATCACCATTCCCACTTATGTCAAAGCAGGGAACCGTTATTTACTGTTTATTACAGATAGTTCTAGCAACTACCAAGGGGAAACCAATGAAAATAACAACGTCAAAGCAGTCCCCATCTACATTAAAGCTGCTGACTTAGTAGTTGACAACGCTAGTACCTCTGCAACGACTGCTGCCCCTGGCTCTACCCTTTCACTCTCTTACACAGTGAAAAACCTTGGAGAAAGCACAGCTTCTCAGGATTGGTATGACTACATTTATTTATCTAACGATGCCGTTTACGATAGTTCGGATTCTCAACTTTACTACCGACTGACTTCAGTAGAAACCCCACTAGCAGTAAATGGTACTTATACAGTCAATAACATTAGTGTAACATTACCGAACAATACAATAGGTCAACCAGGCAACCGTTACTTGTTGTTTGTCGCAGATAGGAGCAACTATCAGAGTGAAACTAACGAAAGCAATAATGTCAAGGTAATTCCCTTAACAATTACAGGTGAAAATGCTGACTTAGAAGTGACGGCAGCAACAGTACCCAATGTAGTATCAACGCAGCAAACTGTATCGGTCTCATGGACGGTAAAAAATATAGGCTCGTTAGCAGCAACAAATGGGAATGGCGGCTGGTATGACCGGGTTTACATTTCCAATGACAGTACCTTTGATGCCAGCGACATTAGCCTCAGCAATTATTATTACTCAGACTGGGTTTCAGCACCACTGGCAGTAAATGGAGAATATACTCGGACTCGTGACATTATAATTCCTCAAGGAAGGAATGGTAGCCAATATTTACTGTTTGTTGCAGATGCTAACAATTACCAGAGCGATTACAACAAGGCGAATAACGTTCGTGCAGTCCCAATAACAGTCCAATCTCCTGATTTGGTAATTACTAACGTCACAGCTCCAATCAAGAGCTATCCCAATTCGCGCATCGAACTCAGTTGGACTGTGAAAAACCAAGGTAATGCCAGTGCTATTGCAGATTGGTATGACCGGATTTATCTTTCGGATGATGAAATCCTCAATACAAACACAGACACACTACTTAAAGAGATATCTACAGACAGCTTGACGCCTTTAATAGCAGGGGATAAATATAGCATCAGCCAGTTGTTAACATTACCCAGTACCACCAAAATTGGAAGTCGCTATCTGTTATTTGTAACAGATATCTATAATTACCAAGGTGAAGGTAATGAAAACAATAATATCAAAGCAATTCCGATTGCCATTGGTGATAATGACCCAGACTTAGTAGTTACTGCTGCATCTGCTCCCACCACAGCTGTCTTGGGAGAATCCATCACAGTTAACTGGACTGTGAAAAATCAAGGTACTATAGAAGCTTCAGCGGATTGGTACGACACAATATATCTGTCCGACGATCAGACATTAGACAGCACCGATGTAGCCGTCTCTTCCCAAACTGCTGCCCAAAAGTCCCCACTAGCTGTGGATGGCACTTATAGTTATAGCCGCAGTATTACAATTCCCAACGCTACTACAGGCAACCGTTACTTGCTGTTTGCTGTAGATGCAGGCAAGCAACAAAGTGAAAGAGACGAAACAAATAACGTTCGTGCAGTGCCAATTACACTGACAGCACCAGACTTAATAGTGAGCGACAGCAATTCCAAATTCAAAAATTTAAGAGGAATCAGTCGCTGGAGAGAGTGGTGA
>NZ_JAVRCK010000204.1:0-2855 GCF_034530815.1 Nostoc sp. DedSLP03 | reverse complement strand
AAGTCTTAAAAACCTAGCCTTAAGTTAGGGTCGGGGTGTGCATTACTGCATCACCCCTCCCATTCGGAACCGTGCTTGCGAGTTTCCCAGCACACGGCTACTCAGTATGTTATCCATTTGTCATGTCGGACTTCCTGGCTGCATGACCTATGAAATTAGGAATATCATGTATCCACTCCCAGTTAAATTTATTCCAAAATTGAGAAAGTTTTCCCTCGGAATTTTGAGCGGTCTTTGTTCCGAATTTCTATTAGGTCAAATGCGGTCTTTTCGTCGTGACAATGCCGATGCAATAGTTGCAGATTTTTGTACTCATCCTTACCGCCTAATGCTCTAGGGATTTTGTGGTCTACTTCTAAAACATCCCATTCTTGAAAGCTTAAGCCGCAGCAAGGACATTTACCCTTTTGTTGCTTAAGCAACTTAGCCTTACGATTAGGCATTTGAGGGTGTGTTCCTAGTCTTTTGCTCCAATAAACTGTGTCGCCATCGTAGGGGCTTTTATCGCCTTTAATTTTTACATAATCAGTGCTACTGCATTCAAAATGACTATGTTTTAGTAACCGTAGGGGGTTCGCGTCCCCTTTCTTGGTTGCGAATACCCAGTTATCGCCGTCAATGGAAGTCCAATATTTGATGTGTCCATCATTAATGTTTCCACATCTGCGTTTTGCCCATCGGCGGAGTTTCAGGTATGTGAGGTAATCTTGTTTCGATAGTTCTCCAACGGTTTTAACATCGGAGTTTGAGTAGAAGGAAGTCCATCCCCTTATTACAGGATTAAGGTCTATTATGAGAGCCGATTGGGGCGAAGACCTATGTTTTGTGATGATTCTTCTGATTTCCTCTTGGTGAACCTTACTCGCTTTCGCGGATGGGGTGATGAGGGTGTTAAAACCTAATATTTTACCTTGGGCATTTGTATTGCTCCGGTATTTTCCGGCAGGGTATTGTCGGATGTGATGACCGAGAAAGTCGAATCCGACTTTACAATCCTCACTTAACTCATGGTTGAGTGTATGAGTTAGCCGAGTTTTTTCTGGTTTTAATTCAAGTCCTATACCAGCTAACCATTCCGAGATAATTTCTCGGCATCTTTGGACAACGGTTTTATTTTCATGGAGTATCACAAAATCATCCGCGTAACGGATAATATTTGGGGGTACAAATTGAGTACCTTTTCTGTGAAACCAAGTTTCCCTTTGTGTGTGTGACATTATTGGGAACTCTTGTTTTATCCTTTCTTCCATTCCGTGGAGGGCTATATTTGCCAAAAGTGGAGATATGACTCCACCTTGCGGCGTACCTTCAGATGTGGCAGTAAATGCTCCTTTGTCTATTACCCCGGATTTGAGCCAAGCTTTAATTTGTTGCCTGACTTTGCCCTTGATGTTCAACTTTTGGAGCAGTGCTACATGGTTGATGCGGTCAAAACACTTGGCTATATCCGCGTCTAGCACGAATTTTGCCTTGCCTTGAATACAGTTTTTAATCTGCTTTATCGCATCGTGGCATGACCTTCCAGGTCTAAAACCATAGGAATTTGGTTCAAATACCGCCTCCCATTCTGGCTCAAGCGTAGCCTTTACTACGGCTTGTAGTGCCCGGTCATACATTACGGGTATTCCTAATGGGCGTTTTTCTTCTCTTCCTGGTTTTGGAATCCATACTCTACGGGTAGGTTTGGATTTGCCAGTTAGCTTTAATTGCCCTACCAGTTCAAAACGTGCTTTTGGGGACAGTGATTTGATACCGTCCACTCCTGCCGTTTTCTTTCCCTGGTTTTCAACTGTCACCCTGCGTACCGCTAGCACCCTATTAGACCAAGACCTCATCAGCGTCTTTTGGAGTTTGCGGCATTGCTTGACATCACCACGGCGGGAAGCAGCGTAGATGCGTTTTTGCAACTTGAAAACATATCTTTCGACTTGTCGCCAATTGATTGTTTTCCATCCCTCGGTATTTATTGCTAAATCCGAATTAGGCTTATTCATAGCTACTGTTACCTCTAGCTTTCCCACACTGCGGCTCATGTCTGCTTATCCTGGCAGTTACGCCATCCCTTTTAAGGCATTACCCGTTAATTCGGGTTAGGCATTTGCTTCTTGAGTCATCCTGCGCCTTCATGTCTTATGGCTGATACCTACCTGTTACCAATTTCAGGAGAACATGAGGGGTTGTTTCGTTCCCAATATCCATAATTGAGCCTTTAGGGCGTGTCTCTCCACCGAGGTTTTGAGTGGTGCGCTATCTCGGTCTTTAAATCCTGATAGACTCTACCTTTGTCGGGTTTTTCCGACCCAAGAGTGTGGTTTATGCCACTAGCTTATAACCCTTGGCGAGGAATAACGATGGTTCGGATGACACTTTGCTTGTTCTACCCATAGACTCTTGCTTGCAGTAGGTGCTTTCAGCAATTACCACCTATTCCTGCTTTCACCCCCGCTTTACACCTTTGATAATCGGTCTTGGATGTAGGGGCTACCAGACTTCTGGTAGTTTGTGTGCTTTTAATCCCGCACCGGAACAGTAGGACTTGGTATATTTTGACTAGGTTATAATTGAAGTTGAATTGCTTCTATCTTTCCCTTTCTCCTCTAGCTGTCTGGGCTGATGCTCGGCTAGATTTCCTCACCTACATGGATATTGAGTTGTCATTGGTTGAGGGTTTAAAGTGCGAACTCTACCCTTTGTGGGTTACTCAACCATTGCCAGTCATCCCCCCTTTCAGGTTTAAACTGAACGAATCGCACTAAGACTTTCCTCGTTCCCAGTCTCCGACTGGGAATGCATTCATTGAGTCTCTGACTCAATGTCTGGCTGGAGGCAGAGCCTCTAATAAGCCATTCCCAGTC
>NZ_JAVRCK010000203.1:0-3141 GCF_034530815.1 Nostoc sp. DedSLP03 | reverse complement strand
AACCCACAGCATATTGGTAACTTTCTTAGCAATATGCCCAATTAGGTCATACTGCACTTGGGGTTTAGTGGTGTAGATGGAGAGATTGGTATTGACTGGAGGGGAAGAAGCACTTTGCATGGGAGCAGAAGGTATGGGAGAAATTTCCCCTGCGCTCTGCCCCGTTTCCTCTACAAACCTTGCTCCCACAGCATGATTCGGTAATTGAGCAAATCGAGCTTGTGGGATACCAAGATTTTGTGGTTGTATCGCCTCTTGAATAACTGTTACTTGTTGGTAGTTAACTCGCGGGTCAATTGTCACTTGCGCTAAATGCCCAGACAATTGCTCACGGGTGGGAAACTGCCCACGTAGCTGAATAAACCAATCAAGTAACCAACGGTAAGCGTAAAATCTTTTTCCTGGCTCAACGGCGCTCAAGTATTCACACACCACATGAGATGATTGCTTGAGCATGGCAAACTCATACTTAGACATTGGCTCCAGATGCAGCATCAAGTCAGCAATTTCATTTTGGTTAGCAAAATATTCAACTCTAGCGACGCTATCACCCATTGCCGAAAGGAAAGTAAAGAGGTCGCCACGGATAAAGGGAATCGGTGCAAATTGATGAGTATCGTTTAAGTCCTGAACAATTGACCATAAATAACCAACACCAGCGAAGACTGCACCGATGGGAGCAAGTGGGGAAGTGGCATAACAAACAGCACCAGTGGCCGCCGTCGCTAAAGTAATGAACTTAGCAAGATTCATGCCATTACGCTCATCTTTGGCGCGGATTAATAACTGATCTTGACGCTCTTGTAACCAAGAGGCGGTATTCCCAGCTTCCAAATACTCAATGCTGGGGTAATCGTCACGTAAAAGTGCCGTTTCTTTTGTACCGAGCATTGGTATTTTTTGCTGCATGTGAATTCCTCTTACTTAGTTAGTTTCCAAATGTTGTAACCAATCTCGCCTGCCATCATTGAAGCTACGTTGTAAGCAAAGCAAGCCAAAATTAAACCTGGGTTCGTATATCTGAAGGGATTGCGACCAACGAAGGTAGTAGTCAGATCCAGAACCCAGAAAAATAGTGCGATCGCTCCCCCCTGTGTGACGTTCTTTCATGCCAGCAGCTTTATAATCACCCCACAATGCCACTGTCAGGTCGATATTCCCATTCGGTTTACTGCCGAGTGTATATTGTTTTGATTCCTCAAACTCATGCTTGGCTTGATTTGGGTCTTTGCCACGCAATGTTCGGGCTTCCATCACTTGCACTAGTGCAGAGATGCCAAAACTAATCCAAAATAAGGGATTCAATAGGAGTTGTAACCAACCAAGCCAGCCAATCCATTCTGTTTCAAACCACGGGAAAATCGGTTTTCCCTGGAATAAAACTTGCCAGATGCTATCAGTAGAAAGGAGCGTACCAATCCAGAAACCAATTGCACCAACGAGCTTGTATCCGGGTGTGCCTGGGGTAACGAATTGGGCAATGATATGTGAGATAAAGATGACTGGCAGTGAGATTAATGCCACAATCCACCGAGCTAATAATTCTAGGTAGTCACTCCCTCCTTTTTTTGGCTCTCCTTGTGGTGATGATTCTGGTTTCGGTTGTGAATTAGATTTGTTTGGAGTGAGATATTTCATAAATCAATTGGGTGAATCTTTAAGTAGTGGCGAATTCTTACAAGCATTTTTGAATCGATATTTCCATTTCCATTGCCTCTGTTCAATTCGCCCAATACATAAACCAGTTGAGTCATACACAAAAACTGTTTCATCTTCTAAATAACCTGTAGTCTCAGGTCTAGGGTTACGTTTTTTCGAGTCTAAATAGTTCCTAATTCGTAACTTACTGAATGAGGGCGTAACTCCAAGAGAATTAATTTTGTCGGCGGTTTCTGCCCTTTGCTCGGCTTTAATGCGTTCAAGTTCTTCTGACTCTCGAATCGTGATGCCACTGTTGTAAGTCTTAAATTGGGCTGGCAGTTGCGATAACCAAGGACTTGCGATTAACCCCATGCCCAATAATCCCAACATCGCTTGCTTCTGGTATTTCATTGCCACTCAACCGGAATATTTTACTGTTGGAGGCCGTCGATAGTTTGTGTTGTCTGGGGTGGTGGTGCATTAATAACACGAACGTAAACAGACAGCCCAATGCAAACTAGGAAAAAAATCACTGATAATCCAAAAAGATTCTGCTCGAAAAACTTGCGCCATTTTAAGCTGGAGATTGGAATTTCTCGCTCAACAAAGAGCGTGTCAAATTTTTCAGATCCTGAATTGTCGCAGGTCGTGTAGACTTTTTTTCTGATGTTGGCACTCCTAATTCGTCTAAAAATGCTTTCGGGTCAAAACCAACAGTTGTACCAGTCGTGAGGGTTTGAACTTGTTGCTTAATCTCATCCCCAGTCTTTAACCCGTACTCTTGGGTAATTTGTTGCCTGATTTCGGGATTTTTGGCCAACTGATAAATAAACGCTATTTCATCAAAACCTTGCTCTGTGCGTCGCTGTAATGAACGAGCATCAAGTTCACTCGTGATTTCATCGAACAATCCTTGCTCAAACTCATGAACTGCCAGCGCTTGAGCAACAGTCTTGCCTGCCACAATGTCCAAGAATGCTTTAAAAGTTTCCCGACTGACTCCAGCAAATTGTAATTGTTCAGTGGCCATGTCTATTGCATGAGTCTGTATATTCGCCAAATTGCTGCTACCTCCTAACAGCTTCGATTTGTCGAGGGTTGCTTGCGCTAGATTGAACAACTTTTCTAAGCGATCGCTAATATCCACAGGAAATTCTTGGGCGTTTGGATCAACAGCTGGATCTGACTGAGCCAGTTGTTCTAACCCAGCAATGATTTGCTCTGGCTTGTAGTTAGCACTCAATAATTCAAATAATTCTGCACGAGTAAATATGCTATCCGACATGATGTGTCTCTCCTAATACTTGTGATGTAAATTTCAGTTGCTCTTGTTCAAACTGGGCGCGGGTGTACTGGACTTTATTTGCTTCAACAATTGCTTCGACAAGAACTTTTTTGTCAATCCCTTGAGTGATATCTCCAAACAATTCACCAATCTTTGCTATCACCCACACTTGATAAGATGTGATCGGTGCAGCACGGAGATTTTTCTCTTGGGCT
>NZ_JAVRCK010000202.1:0-3191 GCF_034530815.1 Nostoc sp. DedSLP03 | reverse complement strand
CGAACACTATTTTCTTTGTTTTACCTCTATTTCTCCTTAACCGAGCAGTATTGAGATGGTTTTACCTTTGAATGCTGTTACTGCTTTGATTGGAACTCCTGTTGTTAGTTGGGTTATTCTGCGGCGTAATTCCCAAAAGTCTTTTTAAGATTTTTGAAACGCAGAGGTACGCAGAGTGTTTTTAAGGTGAAGTTTCTTATGAGTAACTCGATTTTAACAACTCATAACTTGACTATCGGTTATAAGACATCCCGAAAAACTGTTCGGTGTGTTGCATCGGATATTTCGGTATCTCTGCAAGCTGGGGAACTGGTTTGCTTACTTGGCCCCAATGGTGCGGGTAAATCTACATTACTGCGATCGCTCGCCGGAATGCAACCCCCAATCGCAGGTGAAATGCGACTCTTGGGAGAAAATATTTACAAGTTAGCACCACAAGAATTAGCCAAACGTCTGAGTTTGGTACTCACTGAAAAAGTTGATGTGGGAATGCTATCAGCCTACACCTTGGTGACGTTGGGACGACATCCTTACACTGACTGGTGGGGAAATTTGACACCCGAAGATGAAGCAATAGTACATTGGGCAATAAAATCTGTAGGAGCAGTACACTTAGCACAACGCCAAGTTAGCGAATTAAGTGATGGTGAACGCCAAAAAATCATGATTGCACGTGCTTTGGCTCAGTTGCCTATTGTGATGTTACTTGATGAGCCAACAGCATTTTTAGATTTACCACGCCGAGTAGAAATTATGCAATTGTTGCGTCAGTTAGCACGGGAAACAAATCAAGCAATTCTCCTTTCTACCCACGATTTAGATTTAGCTTTGCGTCTGGCTGATAAAGTTTGGCTATTAACAGCTAATGGTATTTTACACGTTGGCGCACCGGAAGATTTAGTGTTGAGTGGCGCATTTGCTGATACTTTCGAGAGTGAAGGTGTAGAGTTCGATGTTGCTTCTGGGGAATTTCATCTCCATACATCCCACAAAGGAGAAATTAATTTGATAGGTGAGGGGATTGCAGCAATATGGACTATTCGTGCTTTACAAAGAGTGGGATTCTTGGTTACTCGAAGTGCAAAGTCTTTTACTGTAGAAGATACGACGCAAACACAAATCTCAGTAGAAGTTATATCAAACTCTGCACAAGTTTTGTGGCGAATCGCAAACAATAACACTGTGTACACTCATCATTCATTGTATGAAATGATTAAATTTTTGGATTGTTTATAAAAGCATTGTTCATAATTGATTGAGATTCTCTAACTGTATAATCAGGAAAAATTACGAAATAGCTCTAATATTCGCTGTCGCACTCGTTCTATAACTACTCCCTCCTCAGCAGATAGCCCATCAAATAACATCTCATATATTAATGGTACGCCCAACTCTAACTCTGATAAAAGTGTACGCTGGCTAAATACATCTTGTGGTTTACCTTCTAGCATCAGCCGCCCTTTATCCATGACAAAAACCCAATCTGCCCAACGATAAACCAAATCCAAATCGTGGGTTGCCATTAATAAAGTGGTTCCATCTCGATGAATTTTTTTCAAAGTTGCTATCAAGTTACGAGTATGTTTTATATCTAAATATGCAGTTGGCTCATCCAACACCAACAGTTCCGGTTGTAGCACCATCACATCTGCTATGGAAACTCGCTTTTTTTGTCCTAAACTCAGATGATGCACTGGTCTTTCTGCTAAAGCAGTCAGTTCAAATTCAACTAATGCTTGTTCTACTCGGACTTTAATTTCTGGTTCTGGTAAACCTAAATTACACAAACCATAAGATATATCTTCTTCAACAGTAGAAGCTACTAATTGTTGTTCTGGGTCTTGAAATACTAGTCCAACTTTCTGCCTTAAATTACCCAGATAATTACGATTATAACTTAACAGCTCACCACGCCAACGGACAACGCCAAAATTAGGTTTATAGAGACCATTAGCTAATAGAAATAGTGTTGTTTTACCACAACCATTCTGACCAATTAACGCACATCTTTTGCCAGATGGAATTTTCAGTGTTAGACCATTCAAAGCTGATTGTTGTGCGCCTGAATAGGTGTAATATACCTGCTCAAATTCTAGTAAATATTCCTGTATTTCGCCAAAACTCTAATCCTATTAATCCTACACAACCGCAAATCGCTTCGATGATATATCGTGCTTGAGGACGATAACGACGAGGATGCCAAACTCGAAATTCACTTACAAAACCCCGTGCTTGCAATCCGAGAGAAAACTGACTATATTTTTGTAAGGTTCGCTGTAATAGTTGTCCAATTAGTAGTGCTAAACTTTTCATCCCAGTTCGCCAAGTACGGTAGCCACCACGGGAATTTTGTGCTGTCCACAATTCATTGGCTGTATTCAACAGGATGAAAATAAACCGATACATTAATAATAATAAATCGGTTAAAAGCACAGGAAATCCTAAGTAACGCAAAGTTTGTAAGATTTCCGTGAAAGGGACAGTTAGCATGAGAAAATATAAGCAAGAAACAGAGGCTAATGCTCTAGTTAAAATTCTCAATGCTTGGATAGTTCCAATATGGCTGATATAAATATAGAAGTGTCCGAGAGTTAGTCCATACCATGAGTCTGATTGTATCCTTGGCAAATCATTAATCGCAATTCCATTCACCATCAAGGCTGGTAAACTTGTCAAACAAAAAACTATGGTGAACATTAACAACCGAAAATAAACACCAGCCGGAATTCTTGCATAAATAACTGTCCAAATGCCCATCCAAAGCGCTATTAAAGTTTGCACTAGCGGATGGGCAACAAGGGAAATAGCAAGAGTAGTAAATGCAAAAATTAGTTTATGTTCTGGTGGCAATCTTCGGAGTCGATTGGTATAAGCTAAAGTGTCTATTTGCAGGCTCATTCTTCACGTTTTTGTTGTTGGGAACGTCCTTTATACAACCCAATTGCATAACCGACTACTCCAGCACCCAAAGCTGCTTGCGAAGCAAATAATAAACTTTCTATTTCACCACTAGCCGGTTCAAAAAATGATTTGAACCAGGGTTTATATCCAGGTTGTATTTCAGTAATTGCTTTTTCTGCTTTGTCATCAGAACCGGCAAATTCGCCACCACGCACAAATATTAACGGTGCAACTGCTAAGGTGATTTCTAGGAAAGAATTTACCAATGGAGGTAAAATGTACCCTTGATG
>NZ_JAVRCK010000201.1:0-3203 GCF_034530815.1 Nostoc sp. DedSLP03 | reverse complement strand
TTCTTTTACTTGCGCCTCAAACAACTCATGGATGCATTTTTCTTGCGGATATTCAGTTCGCGTGTTATTCCACTCTGCTAATTGCTGTTGTTCTGCTGAGGTTAACAGTGATAATTGTTCTAAGTGCTGATAGGGATTAGCAATCATGCTTTCCAGCAGTGTTTGCAGGTGTCCTAACATCTGGTTGATGCTGAAAACATCAAAGCGATCGTTCTCTTGATAGGCAATCTTAAATAATAACTCTCTGCCTGGAATAATACTTAGAGTTATCGGATAATTAGTTTTTTCAAATACCTGTATATTTTTAATTTGGATGTTTAAATCCGGCTGTGCCAATGTTTCATCTAGAGGGTAATTTTCAAACACCACAATACTGTCAAATAAGGACAGATTAGCCGGAACCTCACTCCACTTCTGTATATCCACTAACGGCGCGTACTCATACTGACGAGCCTCAACTTGTTGAGCGAACAGTTGTTGCAGCCAAGAGAGCAATTCTTGCTTGGGACTAACTTGCACCCTGACTGGCAAAGTGTTGATAAATAGCCCGATCATAGATTCTGCATTGACTAAGGCAGGAGGACGACCAGAAACTGTAGCTCCAAAAAGTATATCTTCTTCACCGCTGTAACGGCTCAGTAGCAGTGACCAAGCTGCCTGCACTAAGGTATTAAGGGTGAGTTGATACTGTTTGACAAAGGAATTAAGAGCAGCAGTTGTCGTAGGAGACAATTTCAATTCTTGTTCCTTGTAATCCTGTTGTTGCTCGGTTTGGTATCCAATTGAACTAATTCCCAGTTGAGTGGAAGATGTTAAACCTAAAAGTGTCTTTCGCCAAAAAGCTTCGGCTTGAGAAACATCCTGTTGTTGCAACCAAGCAATGTAATCCCGATAAGGACGGGGTACAGGTAAGTGAAGATTTTCGCCTTGGCAAAAAGCTCTGTAGTAAGCAATAACTTCCTCATAGACGTTAGGCCCCGACCATCCGTCAAGTAACAGATGGTGATGACTCCAACAGAAATGATAAACTTCTTCTGCCAAGCGAATTAGTGTGAAGCGCATCAGTGGGGCTTGGGAGAGTAAGAAACCATGTTGGCGCTCTGCTTGCAAAATGGTTTCTAAGCGTTGTTGTTGCTCAGTTGGAGATATTTCTCGCCAATCTAGCTGTTGCCAGGGGAATTTGACCTCCCGACAGACTACCTGAAGAGGTTTTTCTAAGTTTTCCCATATGCAGGCGGTTCTTAACACGGGATGACGAGTTATCACTTGCTGCCAAGCTTGGCTAAAGGCAGTAACGTTTAATGCTCCATGCAACTCAAAGCACGTCTGTTCTATGTAAACACCAGAGTTGGGAGCATAAATACTGTGGAACAGCATCCCCTGTTGCATCGGAGATAAGGGATAAGCATCTTCAATATTTTTTAAGCTCATCTTGTTTCTCTCCCTTAAAATGAAATTTGTTGCAAAGCTAAATCGAGTTCCGTTTGGTTTAACTGCACCAAAGGGAAATCAGAAGGCGTAAAACCAACTCCTTCGGGAGATTGACAGTGGGCGATTATAGAGCGCAATGCCTCGATAAACCCCTGCGCTAGAGTTTCCACTGTGGATTGTTTGTGCAAGTTATGACTGTAACGCCACTGCAATTTCAGCTGACCTGAAATAATACTGCCGTCAATTTCGAGCAAGTATGACCGATGATTGCGATCGCTTTGGTTGCTACCATCAGATTCACTAGCAAATTTAAACATTGAAGATGTATTTAATACTTGGTCTAGTTGACCCAGGTAATTAAAAATCACTTCTGCTTTAGGTAGAGAACGCAATACATCAGTCATTCTCCTATCTTCATTGAGGTAGTACAGCACTCCGTAGCCGATACCCCGATTTGGTATCTGCCGCAGTTGCTCTTTTACTATCTTTAAGGCTTCTCCGGGGTTGCTAGTCTCTTCTACACTCAACACAATTGGAAATAGACTGGTAAACCAACCGATTGTCCGCGAGATGTCTGCATCTGTTAATATTTCTTCCCTGCCGTGTCCCTCCAAGTCCAATAACAGGGTGGTTTGTCCAGTCCACTTGGCAAATGCCTGTACGAGTGCTACAAGCAACACATCATTGATTTGAGTCCGGTAAGCGGCTGGCACATCTTGCAACAGGGCTTGGGTTTCTTCTGCACTCAAGGTAACTGTGACACTTCCAGCAGAACTCATTATATTATTCCCACCTGGATAATCTACAGGTAGGGAGGAACAGGGCTGATCCCGGATTTGCAACCAATAATCCATTTCCTCTTGTGCTAGTGCTGATTGAGCATATTGTTGCAGTTGGTCAGCCCATTGTTTGAAAGAAGTAGTTTTTGGCGGTAATTTGATTGTTTCACCCTGACTTAGCTGTGCGTAAGCTGTCTGCAAGTCTTCTAATAAAATCCGCCAAGAGACTCCATCTACAACCAAGTGATGAATCACAATAAACAGACGGTTGTGCTGATTGATACCAAGATTTAATAAAGCAACTCGCAGCAATTGTCTAGATAGATTAAGGCTGGCTTGGAGTTCGCTGCAAGTCGCAGTAATGGCGGCACTTTGACTTTCTGGAGGTAATGTAGATAAATCGATAACTGTAATTGGCGCCACCTGTTCAAATTCCCCAATCATTGCCTGCCATTTTGATGATTCTTGGATGAATTGCGATCGCAAAACATCATGGTGTCGTAGCAAATAATGTATTACTTGCTCCAGAAGTACTGGATTGAGTGCTTGTTGTACCTCTAGTAAAACAGCTTGATTGTAGTGATGATAATTGGAAAAATTTTCTTCAAAAAACCAGCGCTGGATGGGTGTTAAGGGAAATGAGCCAGTTACCAAACCTTGTTCGGCTGACATTGAGATGTTAGTGCTAGCAACTGTTGCTAGTTCAGCAATGGTTTGGTGCTGGAACAATTGTTTGGGTGTGAGGTATAGTCCTGCAAGGTTTGCTTTGGATATGACTTGAAAACTGAGAATAGAATCTCCACCCAGCTCAAAGAATTTGTCATTTATACCTACCTTTTCTAAGCCAAGTACTTGCGCCCAGATCCCAGCCAATTGTTTTTCAACGGTTGTTTGAGGTGCAATATAGGTTTCTTCAAATTCTGGGCGTATCCTGTCAGGCTCTGGCAAAGCCTTACGGTCAACCTTACCATTAGGAGTCAGAGGGAGTCGATC
>NZ_JAVRCK010000200.1:0-3369 GCF_034530815.1 Nostoc sp. DedSLP03 | reverse complement strand
ATAAAACTTGTGAGAGTTCAGCAACATGACTTAGTTGAACAGAGTCAGACTGCTGAGTGTATCTCAGCCAGAACCATGAAAACTGCATATTAACGCGAAATTAGCAGGCAGACACAGACATTCAGTATTGAATTGTATGTAAATGCATAATGAAGACCAAAAATGTGAGTGGTCAAGCGAATAAGGGCTAACGGTGGATACCTAGGCACACAGAGGCGATGAAGGACGTGGTTACCGACGATATGCTCCGGGGAGTTGGAAGCAAACATTGAGCCGGAGATTTCCGAATGGGGCAACCCTAAATACTAGCTGCTGAATATATAGGCAGTCAAGAGCCAACCCAGCGAATTGAAACATCTTACTAGCTGGAGGAAAAGAAATCAATAAAGAGATTCCCTAAGTAGTGGTGAGCGAAAGGGGAAGAGCCTAAACCAAAGGGTTTACCTTTTGGGGTAGTGGGAGAGCAAGATCGAATCTCTTTGACTAGACGAAGCAGCTAAATACTGCACCAAAGAAGGTGAAAGTCCTGTAGTCGAAAGTTAAAGGATAGTAGCTCAATCCCGAGTAGCATGGGGCACGAGGAATCCCATGTGAATCAGCGAGGACCACCTCGTAAGGCTAAATACTACTGTGTGACCGATAGTGAACCAGTACCGCGAGGGAAAGGTGAAAAGAACCCCGGAAGGGGAGTGAAATAGAACATGAAACCGTTAGCTTACAAGCAGTGGGAGGACTATTAAAAGTCTGACCGCGTGCCTGTTGAAGAATGAGCCGGCGACTTATAGGCACTGGTAGGTTAAAGCGAGAATGCTGGAGCCAAAGGGAAACCGAGTCTGAAAAGGGCGAAATCGATCAGTGTTTATAGACCCGAACCCTGGTGATCTAACCATGGCCAGGATGAAGCTTGGGTAACACCAAGTGGAGGTCCGCACCGACTGATGTTGAAAAATCAGCGGATGAGTTGTGGTTAGGGGTGAAATGCCAATCGAACCAGGAGCTAGCTGGTTCTCCCCGAAATGTGTTTAGGCGCAGCGGTAATGATTATATCTGGGGGGTAAAGCACTGTTTCGGTGCGGGCTGGGAGACCGGTACCAAATCGAGACAAACTCTGAATACCCAGAGCACACATTGCCAGTGAGACAGTGGGGGATAAGCTTCATTGTCAAGAGGGAAACAGCCCAGACCACCAGCTAATGGTCCCTAAATCATCGCTAAGTGATAAAGGAGGTGAGAGTGCACAGACAACTAGGAGGTTTGCCTAGAAGCAGCCACCCTTGAAAGAGTGCGTAATAGCTCACTAGTCAAGCGCTCTCGCGCCGAAAATGAACGGGGCTAAGCGATGTACCGAAGCTGTGGGATTAACTTTATTGTTAATCGGTAGGGGAGCGTTCCGTCGTAGGTAGAAGCAGTAGCGGCAAGCAGCTGTGGACGAAACGGAAGTGAGAATGTCGGCTTGAGTAGCGCAAATATTGGTGAGAATCCAATACCCCGAAACCCTAAGGTTTCCTCCGCCAGGTTCGTCCCCGGAGGGTTAGTCAGGACCTAAGGCGAGGCCGAACGGCGTAGTCGATGGACAACGGGTTAAAATTCCCGTACTGATTGTAGGTTGTGCAGAGGGACGGAGAAGATGAGTGTCAGCCGGATGTTGGTTCCCGGTTCAAGCGTCAAGATGTCGAGAGACGGCGAAAACGTTTTGAGTTGAGGCGTGAGTACGACCCACTACGGTGGGGAAGTGGCATAGTCTAGCTTCCAAGAAAAGCTCTAAACACGTTAACTTACAGTTACCTGTACCCGAAACCGACACAGGTAGGGAGGTTGAGAATACCAAGGGGCGCGAGATAACTCTCTCTAAGGAACTCGGCAAAATGGCCCCGTAACTTCGGAAGAAGGGGTGCCCACCGTCACAAGTGGGTCGCAGTGAAGAGATCCAGGCGACTGTTTACCAAAAACACAGGTCTCCGCAAAGTCAAATCGACGCAGTATGGGGGCTGACGCCTGCCCAGTGCCGGAAGGTTAAGGAAGTTGGTCAGGGGGCAACCTTGAAGCTAGCGACCGAAGCCCCGGTGAACGGCGGCCGTAACTATAACGGTCCTAAGGTAGCGAAATTCCTTGTCGGGTAAGTTCCGACCCGCACGAAAGGCGTAACGATCTGGATGGTGTCTCAGAGAGAGACTCGGCGAAATAGGAATGTCTGTGAAGATACGGACTGCCTGCACCTGGACAGAAAGACCCTATGAAGCTTTACTGTAGCCTGGAATTGTGTTCGGGCTTGGCTTGCGCAGGATAGGTGGGAGGCGAAGAAGTATTCCTTGTGGGGAGTATGGAGCCAACGGTGAGATACCACTCTGGCGAAGCTAGAATTCTAACCCATGACCGTTATCCGGTCAGGGAACAGTTTCAGGTGGGCAGTTTGACTGGGGCGGTCGCCTCCTAAAAGGTAACGGAGGCGCGCAAAGGTTCCCTCAGCACGCTTGGAAACCGTGCGGCGAGTGTAAAGGCATAAAGGGAGCTTGACTGCAAGAGTGACTACTCGAGCAGGTACGAAAGTAGGCCTTAGTGATCCGACGGCGCAGAGTGGAATGGCCGTCGCTCAACGGATAAAAGTTACTCTAGGGATAACAGGCTGATCTCCCCCAAGAGTCCACATCGACGGGGAGGTTTGGCACCTCGATGTCGGCTCATCGCAACCTGGGGCGGAAGTACGTCCCAAGGGTTGGGCTGTTCGCCCATTAAAGCGGTACGTGAGCTGGGTTCAGAACGTCGTGAGACAGTTCGGTCCATATCCGGTGCAGGCGTTAGAGCATTGAGAGGAGTCCTCCTTAGTACGAGAGGACCGGGAGGAACGCACCGCTGGTGTACCAGTTATCGTGCCAACGGTAAACGCTGGGTAGCCAAGTGCGGAGCGGATAACCGCTGAAAGCATCTAAGTGGGAAGCCCACCTCAAGATGAGTGCTCTCACCACTTTAAGTGGGTAAGGTCACCTGAAGAACACAGGTTAATAGGCGGTAGGTGGAAGTGCAGTAATGTATGTAGCCGAGCCGTGCTAACAGACCGAGGGCTTGACCTCTCAACATTATTTGGTCAATTAAAATTGCTAATTCGCGTTACTTGCAGTCTTCAGGGTTTTGAAACTTCAAAGTTAAAATTCTTTTTTCTTCATTTTGAATTTTGAATTTTGAATTTTGAATTCCCCCAGGGTTTTCCTGGTGTCTATTGCGCGGTGGAACCACACTGAACCCTTCCCGAACTCAGAGGTGAAACGCTGTTGCGGCAACGATAGTTTAGGGGTCGCCCTACGCAAAAATAGCTCGATGCCAGGTTTTATAATTCTAACTTTAAGCCCCAAGCTCATCCCGCCTGGGGCTTTT
>NZ_JAVRCK010000199.1:0-3646 GCF_034530815.1 Nostoc sp. DedSLP03 | reverse complement strand
AGATGTTTAGTTAATTCTTGAATATGAGGTTCAACGAAAATCGAAAAATGATCGCCAGGAACTTCAATTACTTGAATAGGTTGACTAGAATATTTCCCCCAGCCTAGTAAGGGGTCATCAGTACTCCATTCTCGATTGTCAAAGTCATGAATAATTTCCTCTTTAGCTCGAAATACAGTTATGGATTGAGGATAAACCTGAGGAACATAATCTCGCATAGCTTGGACATGCGCTCGGAAAAGTTTGTAATAATTGAGAAAATCTTCAACCTCTGTATCGCTAAAGA
Source organism: Nostoc sp. DedSLP03 (assembly GCF_034530815.1). Classification (NCBI taxonomy): domain Bacteria; kingdom Bacillati; phylum Cyanobacteriota; class Cyanophyceae; order Nostocales; family Nostocaceae; genus Nostoc; species Nostoc sp. DedSLP03. The sequence continues at coordinate 3,360 of NZ_JAVRCK010000199.1, read as the reverse complement.
TAAAGTTTGCTTTTTTATTTACTAAATGAAATTGCTCATTTAGTGGTAAAACTCGAAGTTCCTCAAAAGGAATTGAAAAATCTATATTATTATTGGTTTTTATCGATTCAGCCATGCGGAGTAAGAATTTTGCATCGTCATCTTTGGTAGATTCAATACGTGTTTCTGGTTGTATGGTATCGATAAGAACTAATAAACCTACTGTTTGACCTTGCCTTTGCAATTGCTGCGCCATTTCAAAAGCAATTACACCGCCGTAACAATGACCGCCTAAAAAATAAGGACCATTTGGTTGTACTTGACGAATTTCTTGGAGGTAGCGAGTTGCTGTCTCCTCGACTGAAATAATTTCGGGCAGTTCTTGCTCTAAAGTATGTTCCAAGGCATAAAATGGATAGTCCTCACCAAGCCTTCTAGACAATTTAAAATAGTTATTAATACCCCCGCCAGCGCCATGCATACAGAAGAAAGGTATCTTGTAACCAGAAGAGTTAATTGCTACTAAAGGAGAATTAGAACTATGACGGGATGGCTGATTAAGAATAATCGCTAATTTTTCAATCGTTGGGTTTTCAAAAAAAGTAGATAGGGTAAGATTATGCCCAAATTTGTCCTGAATTTGAGCCATTAAGCGTACAGCTAAAAATGAATGACCACCTAAGTCAAAGAAGTTATCTTTTACCCCGATAGGATTAGTATTTAGGAGATTTTCCCAAAGTTTTACTAATGATAATTCTGTAAAATTACGAGGAGCAAGAAACGATTGAGTAGTATTTGATCGAAGAAGTTTATTAGTTGTCAAAGAGCGTTTATCTACTTTGCCATTAGGTGTCAGTGGGAGCGTATCCAGTACAACAAAACTAGATGGTAGCATGTAATTAGGCAATTTCTGTTGCAAATCTGGCAAGATTTCTAGAGCTATATCCTGTTTATCTGTGACAATATATGCAATCAAACGCTGATTTTCTTGAGCATCATCGCTAGCAATTACAACAGATTCTTGCACATCTGGATGTTGGGCAATAATAGTTGCAATTTCACCCAATTCTACTCGGAATCCTCGGATTTTTACTTGTTCATCATAGCGACCCAAATATTCAAGATTACCATCTTTGAGATATCGGACTAAATCGCCTGTTTTGTAAAGTTTAGTTCCGGGAATAAAGGGATTATCAATAAATTTTTCTTGAGTTAATTCCGGACGATGCAAATATCCCCTCGCTAATCCGTCACCACCAATATAAAGTTCACCGACGATTCCTAAAGGTGTTGGTTGTAAATTGCGATTCAAAACATAAACCTGAGTATTATCGATAGGACGACCGATGGAGACACTGCTTGCTTGTTCTGGCAATAAACTGGTGTCATAATAAGTGGCGTTAGCGGAAACTTCCGATGAGCCGTAAAGGTTAATTAGTTTGGCAAATGGTATCAACTCTTGAAAAGTTTGAGCTAACTTAACAGATAGTGCTTCCCCGCTAGTTATCCAAAGTTTCAGTTGCGATAATTTCTTAATCAGATGACTATAATTATCTAGAAGTAAGCGCAGTAGTGAAGGTACAAGTATAATACGGGTAACTTTGTGATGTGCTAAAGCTTCTATAAATAGCTGCGGGTCTAGTAGAGTTTCATTCTTGATAATTACTGTCGGAATTCCTCTAAGTAAAGGAGCAAAAATTTCCCACACAGAATCTACAAAGCTAATAGCTGTTTTCTGACAACAAACTTCTCCTTGGGTAAAAGGATAGGTTTTCCATAACCAGTGTAAGCCGTTTACTGTACCGCGATGTGTGCCAAGAACGCCTTTAGGAGTTCCAGTTGAGCCAGAAGTATAGATAACATAGGCGAGATTATCAGATGAAGAGATATTAATGGGATTTTCAAAACTTTCTTGAGAAATTTCGTTTTTGTGGATATCCAAGCAAACAATTTTAGCTGAAGATAATGAGAGTTTTTCTAATATCTCCTGTTGACTAATTAACACCGATGCTTGAGAATCAGAGAGCATAAAATTCAGACGCTCAACTGGATAACTTGGATCGAGTGGAATATATGCACCGCCAGCTTTGAGGATAGCTAAAATTCCCACCACCATATCTAGAGAACGTTCCAGACATAGAGCAACTAGCGTTTCTTTTGTGACACCCTGTTTTTGTAAATAATGTGCAAGCTGATTAACTCGGTGATTAAGTTGACGATAAGTCAGTTCTTCAGACTGATGAATTAATGCTAAAGAGTCAGGTGTTAGTTCAACTTGCTGCTCAAATAATTGATGGATAGATGCATCTTGAGGATAATTTGTAAGAGTTTGATTAAACTTAAATAATAGTTGCTCTTGCTCAGAAGTAGTTAGTAACGATAACTCATTAAGGCGCTGCTCTGGATTAGTAATGATATTTTCTAGTAAAGTCTGGAAGTTGTTGATAAATTGGGTAATTTTTGTGGAATCAAAAATATCTGTATTATACTCTAAACACCCTGTTAATCCCTCTTGAGATTCAGACATGGATAGGAAAATATCTAGTTGAGCTGTACCGCTATCAAACTCTAAAGTACGCAAGGTTAAACCAGAAACTTCCTGTACAGACACTGGGCTGTTTTGCAGGACAAACATGACTTCATAAAGTGGATTCCGATTTAAGTCTCGTTCGGGTTGCAATTCTTCTACAAGCATCTCGAAAGGCAAATCTTGATGTGCATAAGCATCGAGAGTCACCTCACGTACTCGATGTAGAAGTTCCCGAAAGCTAGGATTTCCACTGAGATTATTACGTAACACCAAAGTGTTAACAAATAAACCCAATATTCCTTCTAATTCGGCTCGGTTTCGGTTGGCAATTGGAGAACCAATTAAGATGTCTTCTTGGTCTGTGTAGCGATATAATAGTATGTTAAATGCCGCCAGCAAACTCATAAATAAAGTAGCGTCTGCTTGCTGGCTTAATTGTCTCAATGCATCAGTCAGAGCTTTCGAGAATGTAAAGTATTGTTTAGCACCAGTGAAAGTAGTAACATTAGGTCGCGGACGCTCTGTGGGTAATTGTAGTACAGGTAACTCACCCTTGAGTTGTTGCTTCCAATAATTTAATTGGGTTGCGAGGAATTCACCTTGGATGCGATCGCGTTGCCAAATGGTAAAATCTGCATACTGAATGGGGAGTTCAGGTAAGGAGGAAGGTTGATTTGAAAAGAAAGCAGCGTATAGCGTTGACAGCTCGCGCAGGAACACACCACAAGACCATCCATCCGTGATAATGTGGTGCATGGTCACAAGCAAAATGTGTTCTTCTTCACTCAAGCGCAGTAAAGTTGCTCTGACTAAAAGTCCTTTAGCTAAATTAAAAGGTTTTTTTGCTGACT
>NZ_JAVRCK010000198.1:0-3743 GCF_034530815.1 Nostoc sp. DedSLP03 | reverse complement strand
CTTTCATCTTCTTACTTCTCCCGCCTTTTTTCCTAATTCACATTAGGCGTAATTCTGCATTTGTTAGCTCTATTACTTTTCCTCCTTTGTTTTGGAAACTACTGCGGAAATCTTTTTGCATAGAGTCGCTATAAAGACTTTCGGGAGTATAAAAAATTGCTGCTGTTGGCTGGTTGGGAATTTGTTTAAGCAGATAGTCAGCTAAAGCCTCCGCACTCACGCTAGCATTAGGCACAGTACGAAAGAAAAAGTCATTCGGAGTAACTTTTTCTCGAATCTGGTCTACAGTGCTACCTGGAGAAATCAATACTAAATGATTCTGTTGATAAACAGGCAAAGCCTCTAAAGTCAATTCACTTGCATAGTGAGCAACAACACTTAGAATATCTCGCTGAGATACTAGATTCTCAGCTATTTGTCGCGCTTGCTTAGAGTTATTAGCATCATTGGCAATTAGTACCCTAAGACTTCTGCCATTAATTTTTACCCCCTTGTTAATCTCATTTTGGGCTTGTGCAACTCCCCGCAGAATTGCCTCAGCTATCAATTGGTTATTAACAATGGGAACTGATACAGCAATTGTGTAAGTCTTTGCATTTTCATCTGCTAGTTGAGCATTATTTAGGTAAATTAATGTTTCTGGGTCATTTTTTCGCTTTTTATATGCTTTTTCTAACAAAAGAATTGCATTTTTATAATCCTTTTGTGCCAGAGCATTAACTCCTTGTTGTTTTTCTGGTATGGCAGAGTCCAGTGGAAACAAGATTTCTTCTCCACAACTTAAATAATCTTCTAGCTTTAAAGGACAGGTTGGCGGCGATATAAATACTGATATAACTATCGGGATGAAAGCTGCAATCAGAGCTAGTGCAACAAATACAAGCCTCTTATGTAAAGACCTCAGAGACTTTATGATTCCAAGCTCTATACGCCTAACCCAAGTTGGGTTAGAAAGAAGGGTCAGGTTGCTTGGTAAGGATTGTGTTTGAGGAGGGAGGGTCAGGCTCTTTTGCAAAGATCGTGGTTGTAATTGTGGCGCTGCTATGTGGGAAAGTTTTTGCAAAACATCTGCTGCTGATTTGTAACGCTCGTCAGCATTACAGCGCACCATTTCATTCAAGATATACACTAGTTTATCACTGACCTGTACTATGTTACGCCAGATAACTTCCCCATTAGAGTCTTTTGAAAGACGATAAGGTTGTACACCTGTTAGGGCTTGAATTGCAACCATTCCCACTGCATAGATATCACTATTTAATTTTGGCTTTCCTTGCTTTTGTTCCTCCGGCATATAACCTGGGGTTCCAACTTGCACCGTTAAAGACTGAGCTTGATAAGAGTGAATTTGAGTGCTGACTGTTTTAACACAGCCAAAATCAATCAAGACAATTTTGTTATCCTGTTTGCGTCTGATTATGTTTGAGGGTTTTATGTCTCGGTGAATCTTGTTATTTTGATGAACAAACGCCAAAACTTCTAAAATATCCTGTAAAAGTTGAATAACAAATGCCTCACTCAACTGGTTACCTGGTCTAATTTCGTGGTCTAGGTCACAACCATCAATGAATTCTTGAACAAGAAAAAATTCTTGGTTTTCCTCAAAATCAGCTAATAGTTGAGGAATTTGTTCGTGTCTGCCCAACTTATAAAGGGCTTTTGCTTCTTCAGCAAATAAACGTCTTGCTATCTGCAACATAGATGGATCGTCAGTCCCAAGTACAAGTTTCTTAACAACACAAATTTGCTCTTGACAATGTTGATCTCTGGCTAAGTAAGTTTCCCCAAAGCCTCCTTTTCCCAGAATACGAATGATTTGGTAACGTCCGCCTAAAACTTGTCTCATGTTAAGTTCCTCACTGCATTCATGACTTAATAGCCCTTGTTTCAATTACCCAAGGCATACAAAACAGACCAATCAGTGGCACAACAGCCAAAGCAAGCTGCAATTCTAAAGCACTGTGGAGAACATTAGAACCACTGGATGCGATCGCACCTACTAGAAACGGGCCGCCTGCTGCTATCAATCGCCCGACGTTATAACAGAAGCCAGCACCTGTTGCCCGTAATCTAGTGGGAAAAAGCTCTGGTAGGTAGTAGGTGAAACTGCCAAACACACCAAAAACAGTTAACCCAATTGGGAAGTACAAATAAAGACGAGTGTAGGGCGACCAATTCAGTCCGAAGGTAACTATTAGGGCAAGACCTGACAGTAAAAAGTAGAGAAAAAACATTTTTCTGCGTCCCCAATATTTAGCTAGGGGAACCGTCAGTAGAGTGCCGATTAGTCCCCCCAAATTAAAGCTGTTGGATGCAATAGTCTTCCATTGCTCGATAAGTGTTTGTGTTGCTACCTTATCTAAACTTTGGGTCAGAGCCGCCATTTGCGCTAAACTAGCAGAAATTACCGGAATAAAAGCATTACAAGTCCACCAAGTCAGCAAAGCTACTGTTGCTGTCAGAAAGCCACATCGAGTTAGGGGAAAATTTTTGTGATTGAATAATTCTTGGATGCTAGGCGCAGGCATATTACTAACTTCTTTACGCCAGGATTCTGGCTCTTTAACGAAATAACGCAACAAAAAGGCAACTACGCCAGGAAGTAACCCAAATAAAAAGACAAAGCGCCAAGAGATTTCGGGGTTGTTCTTGAACAACACTCCCGCAACTAGTAGATTCACAAGTGTCGCTAAAGTTAGACCAACAGGAGCTGATGTGTAAAGAAGCGCTCCCGCTTCTACCCGCGATCGCTCTGGCATCACTTCAGTCACAAGTGACGCTCCTGCTGCCCACTCTCCTCCAAGACCTAAACTGGCGATAACTCTCGAAAGAATTAAGACTGCTATATTAGGTGCGACAGCACAAGTAGCTGTACCAAGGGAAAAACAGAGTATGGTGAGCATCATGGTCTTACTACGACCAATGCGATCGGCAAGCGTACCGAAAAGAATGCCTCCTGCTGCCCAGCCTAATAATAAAATTGAAGTCAGTAATCCAGTCCAAAAAAGGGTAGCAGCTTTTGCTTCAGAAGAACCAATAGGCAAGCCTAGCAGAGTTAGTACACAGTTTGGTGCTACGTAACTAAATAGCAAACTATCAAACAAATCGAAGCCCCAACCAAGCCATGCGGCAAAAAAAACTGTCCATTGATAACGAGTCAGAGAAAGCATAGTTATAGTTCAATTTAATTAGTTAATAAACGCTTGATTACGAATATTCTGGTTAAGCGTTCAGAATCAGAACGTTTCTAAATTTACAGGTGAACATTGCTTAAGGTAATCGCAAGTAAAAACTTCTTTTGAGCCATCTGGGTTGATTCGGAATAAAAAATTATCAGGACTATAGGTAGGATGTGAAATAGTAGTTCCACCATAGACGGGATGAGAACCTAACAAGATTAATCCTTTGGCAGAAGAACAAAGTTGCATTGTTTGGTCTACAACTTCAGTTCGATCTACATTAGGGCTGAAAAACTGAGTCCTCATGGTTCCGGAATTGCCTTGCATTTTCAAAAAACTCTCATAAACAATGCCATCAACGCTATAGCGTAGTTTCCAAGCTCCATAAATGGGAGTCTTAGCATCTATTAGTTGTGGAGTATTTTGAGCGATGGTAAATAATGAATTTTGAGAACTTGTTGTGGATGGGGTTGTTGATAGAATAGAGATTTAGCTGAAGTTGGCTTGATACTATCCCTCTTCTGTCACTTTCCGGGTATTCTAAATAAAAGGACTAAAAGAAAA
>NZ_JAVRCK010000197.1:0-3796 GCF_034530815.1 Nostoc sp. DedSLP03 | reverse complement strand
TCTATTACATCCCTACCTCACTTTAAAAGATGTTGGTAATGACAAGCCCTTAAAAGAGTGGGATTGAAGTAAGGAGCATCAGTGTCTCGTGGCACTTGCCGCCGACGCTATCGACACAAATTTTTTTATACTAGTGGACAATAACCCACAACTAAAGTTTTTATTAATACTTCTTTCATTCTGCTTTCTGCCCTCTGCCTTTCTTTGTAAGCTTTCATGATTCGTGGATAAGTCTATTTGACGTATTTCCACCTAATCACCCGTATTGGATGATTAGGCAGAAAGTTTCCTTTTAAACAGTTGTTGTGCAGCAGTATTCAGCATTCTTGATGCGTAGTGGTAAGAAGACATAATTAAAAAGACAAAATCAAAGCAGGAAGTGCTTGAACTAGCCCACAAGCATAACTTGACTATCCGAGAAGACTCACTGCAATTTAATGAATCGGGTCTTGATTTTCAGGTTGTGTTAGCAAGGGACACTGATGGAAAACGCTGGATTTTGCGTCTTCCTCGGCGGGAGGATGTTCTACCGTCGGTAGATAAGGAAAAACGCACGCTGGAACTGATTGCCCCTCTTCTGAATGTGGAAGTGCCACAATGGACTATTTGCACAGATGAACTCATTGTTTACCGGGCATTAAACGGTGTGCCAACAGGCACAATTGACTCTCAAGCAAAAGCTTATGTGTGGGAAATTGATCCAGCAAATCCACCCGACCAGTTTCATAAATCGCTAGCTAAGGGGATTGCCTCTCTTCATCAAGTTAGCATTGAGGAAGCACGCGCAATTGGTCTTCCCATTGAAACCGCTGAAGAAGTGCGTGCGGCGATGAAACAGAAGATGGATGCAGTGAAGAATGAGTTTGGTGTTGGTGAAGAGTTGTGGAACCGTTGGCAATCTTGGCTCCAAAAGGATGAGGTTTGGACGAAAGAAACAGTGTTAACTCATGGTGATTTACACGCTGGGCATATTTTGATTGATGCCCAAGTACAGGTAACTGGCTTCATTGACTGGACTGAGGCAGCCGTCACTGACCCAGCCCGTGATTTTGTCGCCCATTACCGCACTTTTGGTGAAGACGCTTTGAATAAGCTGATATCAGCATACGCCTCATCGGGTGGACGTATTTGGTCGAAGATGGCAGAACAAGTGATTGAACTGGCTGCTTCTTATCCCATAGCCATCGCAGAATTTGCGCTCAAGTCAGGCTTAGATGAATATAAACAGATGGCTAGACAATCACTTGGCGTAGGCTAAATCAATATTTTTAGGTAATCACCGTTACTTTTGAACAAAATGAATGTTTATGGCGGTTAGATTACCAAGCATCAAAATAGAACACTGAAACGGCTTTCTTCGCTGGTAAGCCTGTAGACTATGTATTGTTGGCATTTCCAGTATTAAATAGGGAAAATGTGACAATTTGAGCGCCTGCGTGGAATCGGAGGAAACAATATGTCTAATCTAAATATTGCAAAAGGTAGTTGCCTGTGTGGAGCAGTAAGCCTTTCTACAACTAGCATGAGTAAAAATGTGGGAGCGTGTCATTGTGGTATGTGCCGCAATTGGGGCGGAGGGCCTCTGTTAGTTGTTGATTGTGAAAGTGATGTTAACTTCTCTGGTGAAGAAAATATTGGGGTTTATCAATCGTCACAGTGGGCAGAACGTGGATTCTGTAAGCAATGTGGGAGCCATCTCTTTTATAAATTGAAACAAAATAACCAGTATTTCATCCCCGTTGGACTATTCCAGAACTGTGAAGGTCTTGTTTTAGATCATCAGGTATTCATTGATGAAAAACCCAAATATTACTGTTTTGCCAATGAAACTAAGAACCTGACAGGGGCCGAGGTCTTTGCACAGTTTGCACCTCCTGAATGACCTTTTTTGAATTCAAAATTCAAAATTAAAAATGCAAAATGAAGAAGAAATAAAATTTTGGAATTGATTAATTCATTAATTCTGAGTACAAGCCCCCGCGACAATGTTTGATTTGGCGGTTAACAAGAGAGTGGTGAGTTCAGAGCTAACAATAATTGTCTTTAATTTTGAATTAATAATTTTGAATTTTGAATTGTTTTGACTCCTAAACATTAGAGTTACTTTTTACCAGTTTGAGTTAGGTTGGGCGAATGAGCGCACTGCTTCATTCACATGCCATCGCTCAAAACCCTGAGACAACAAATCATCCTAGCCGACTTTCATCACTCTTATAGTTCATCGCTCTGGGTTTCCTCTTGCCTATAGGGACTACTTTCGATTGCTTGGGAGGTTGAGGTGGACGACATTTTTCACAGTAGAGCGGTCGGACACCAAAGGTTTCTCGTTGTGTGGGCTGTTCGCACTGCTTACATGCGAAGTTGAAAACGCGAGTGTGAATTTCCCGTTTGTGCGCTCTGACGGTGTACTCTCGGACTTGGATTTCTTTGCTTGCCATTGCCTATTGCAATTAGTGACTTTTGGATCTTAGCCTTTGCTAAGAAGATTTCAATGCTCTGGGTAAACATAATCACCCGTTTTGTGAATGGGAATTTTCATGGCTACGCCAAAGCCAGAGTGAGAGTTGCAACGAACAAACACACGCTTTCTTTCCCAACTGCAACGCCTCACCACATTGAAAAATCACAAACCTTTGGAATTAATCATGGATATCCAAGCTATTCTCACCCTCACGATCCAAGCAGTCGTTATGAGCTTTGTTGCGCTGATGGTTTTTGACTTTATAGATAGTTTGTGGGTTGTACCTTTGCCACCAGTCGGATGGGAGCCATCGGTTATTGAACAGTCTACAGTTTCCGCAACTTCCCCACAACCTACTCCACACCAGGAAATCCAAGAAGCCACTCCAAGCGCGATCGCATTTGAGAAGATTTCCGACCCTTGGACTTTAGAACTACAATCCCCTGACCATTCTGTTCCCACGCCAGCAGCTATAATCCCTTTGCCCAGACTCCGACTACTCCCACCTGCCAAAGTACAACCAAGCAAACCTAAGCGGGCTAAAGCAAAATCGTCCACGTCTAAGAAATCCGCCTCAACTAGTACTAAGCGCCAGTCCACTAAGCCACGCAAGATAACTGGAAAGTACCAAGAAAATTATAGTTAACCCGTCCTTAGCTCAAACAATTGTAGATTGCCGAGAAGATAAGAGAATTGACGATAGCGACGCAAAAAACAACTGTGCGTAGCGTCTTTTAGATTTATTCCGCCTACTTGACTGCTGGGCTTGTACCAAAAACATTCAATCTCCAATCTGCCCTATTCAATCTCTAATCTTCTCGGTCAAACGGCTACGCCAAAGCGAAAGTGATGTATTCATATATTATATAGATATGGTCAGCCTTATAACCACGCAAGGAACTCTGTTTGACCTAGAAACAGTTCTGGATTATGGGCAATCAATCCTCAACGTTGCTCAAGAACTCACCAAATCACTAATTGAGCAACGGACTATCTCCACCAGGACAATCCAAGCCCAGATGAATCGCTATTTTCTAGGCACGGCAGCAGAGGGTGCGTGGCAGTGGAAAGACGCTTACGAAGCTATTGAAGTGGCGCAAATATTATATCTGCGTCAAAAAGGTTATAAACTGTTATTAGAGTCGCCGCTAACAGTATTATTGGAATTGGAGAAGTTAATAGCCCTTTGCCCAACGCAAACACGGCGCAGTGAAGAGTCGGTACAGCTTCAGCAATTTTCCACTCCTCTGCCGCTTGCTTATCTGGTAGCCAAAGCAGGATTTAGGTGATTTTTTAAAAAGAAATTACCAGCTAAAGTGGTCGAATCAAGATATC
>NZ_JAVRCK010000196.1:0-3928 GCF_034530815.1 Nostoc sp. DedSLP03 | reverse complement strand
ACTCTGACTCTATTACATCCCTACCTCACTTTAAAAGATGTTGGTAATGACAAGGACTCTATAGACGGTATACAATTAAGCGTGGTGTAAAACCATACTAAATTGAGTCTGACCGGGGCTAACGGAAACGTCTCCAGCTTTGCTTCTGAATTCAGAATAGCTGAATTCTTCTTTATCTCAATAGCTTATCGAAGATAAACTTAACAGCGTATGCACAAAAGTGCATTTTTTCCTAAGATTATTCAGATAATAAATCCTGGAGACGATACCTAACTTTGACTTTCGCCATTCGTACCGCCTTTCTTTCATCTCGACATTGCACGCTCATTTAATCGGCAGATAGATTTTTCATACGAATTACGAATTACAAATTATCTAAATGCTTCCACTTCTTCAGGAACCTTCATTTGGTCGAGAATCCCCCAGATTTCTTGTAACATCGGCTCTAACCCGGTGCGAGTAACCGCAGAAATCACAAAAACCGGCGCGTAGGAAAGATGATTAAGTTGGGTAGCTAATGCTTCCAAATCGACAGTTTCGCGATCGACTGCATCAATTTTATTCAGCGCCAAAATTTGCGGGCGTTCTGCTAAACCCCGTCCATAAGCTTGTAATTCTTCCTTAATTGTGTTGTAATCTCTAATCACATCATCACTAGTAGCATCAATTAAGTGAAGTAACACTCGCGTGCGCTCAATATGGCGCAAGAAATCGTGTCCCAGTCCTGCACCTTGAGACGCGCCCTCGATTAGTCCGGGAATGTCGGCGAAAACAGTACCGTCGCCAGTAGGTTTTTGCACTACACCCAAATTCGGAATCAGGGTAGTGAAAGGATAATCTGCGATTTTCGGACGTGCTGCTGATAAAGATGAAATTAAAGTGGATTTACCAGCATTTGGTAAGCCAATAATTCCCACTTCTGCCAAAAGTTTCAACTCTAGGCGCAGCTGCTTTATTTCTCCTGGTAATCCTGGGAGGGCATATTCTGGGGCGCGGTTACGGTTGCTCAAAAAATGCTGATTTCCCAGTCCGCCTTTACCACCTTGGGCAATCAGCAAAGTCTGCTTAGGTTCAATTAAATCCCCTAGCAGTTCGCCAGTTTCAGCATCATAAATGGTTGTACCGCAGGGAACTTCGATAATTAAATCCTTACCCGCTGCCCCAGTGCAGTTATTTGGCCCGCCACGAGTACCCTTTTCTGCCTGAAAGCGATGGTTATATCTAAAGTCCAGCAAGGTTTGTAAATTTTCTTCGGCAACGAAAAATACCGAACCACCTCGTCCCCCATTACCACCAGAGGGGCCGCCAGCCGGCACGTATTTCTCTCGCCGGAAAGCGACAATACCATCGCCGCCTTTACCAGCTTCAACTTCAATTTTTGCTCGATCGATAAATTGCATCTTTCTAGAGTCCTGTTAGCGGATAGCTGGCTTTGAGCCAGTGCTGAGTTATAGGCGAGTTATAAATTATAAGTTTTATAAGTTACGCCTAATGTGAATTAAGCTTTGAAACCCTTGTAATTTCATAGGTAATCCCAAAACTATGATTTTGAGTGAATCTAGAAACCCTTATAGAATAAGCGGTGTTTCTAATTCACATCAGACGTAAGTTTTAAAATTTCATTCCTCACTACTTTACTTGTAACTCACACTCCCTACTTCCCTGCTCCTTTTGCTCAAGATATGGCAATATATAAAGTTGTAGCTAACCGCCTACGTAGAGGTTTAAAGTGGATACCATTGCAATTCCTGCTCTGAATCGGCCAGTGGATGCCACGGTAGAAATTCCTGGTTCTAAAAGTCTTACCAATCGGGCGTTGCTTGTCGCAGCTTTGGCGCAAGGTGACTCCATTTTAGAAAATGCCTTATTTAGTGAAGACAGCGAGTATTTTGCTAAATGCGTAGAGCAATTGGGCATTCCCATTACTTTGAATCCTCAACTGGCACAAATTCAAGTGGCGGGAAGGGGAGGCGAAATTCCAGCTAAACAGGCAGATTTATTTGTGGGTTTGGCAGGTACAGCAGCACGGTTTATTTCGGCGCTGGTGGCACTGGGAAATGGTGAATATCGCCTAGATGGCGTTCCCCGGATGCGAGAACGACCGATGGGTGACTTGTTGACGGTGCTGCAAACGGGTGGAGCAACTGTTAACTTTGAAGGAAACTCAGGGTTTATGCCCTACACCGTCTATAGTCGGCAATTCGCTGGCGGAAATTTTCGCTTGAGAGCGAACCAAACAAGTCAGCAACTTTCGGCATTACTGATGATTGCACCTTATGCTCAACAAGACACAATTGTTGAGGTTGAAGGAACGTTGGTTTCTCAGTCTTACGTCAAAATGACCTGTCGTCTGATGGCAGATTTTGGCGTGGAGGTGATTCAAATCGGCGATAATCAATTTCAGATTAAAGCGGGTCAACGTTACCAAGCTCGACATTACACTGTAGAACCCGATGCATCAAATGCTTCTTACTTTTTTGCTGCCGCCGCCGTCACGGGTGGACGGGTGCGGGTAAAACATTTGACCAAACAATCTTGTCAGGGTGATATTCTCTGGTTGAATGTTTTAGAACAGATGGGTTGCCAAATTAAGGATGGGGATGATTACACCGAAGTGACGGGGCCGAAGCAATTGCAAGGCATCGACATTGATATGAATGATATCTCGGATCTAGTGCAAACATTAGGAGCGATCGCACCCTTCGCCAGTTCACCAATTACCATTCGGAATGTGGAACATATTCGATATAAAGAAACTGACCGAATTAAAGCTGTGGTGACAGAGTTACGGCGGCTAGGAGTTGAAGTTGAAGAATTCGCAGATAGACTGAAAATTGAGCCTGGCCCCATCACCCCAGCAGCGATTGAAACCTATCACGATCATCGAATGGCGATGGCTTTTGCGGTCACTGGCTTGAAGGTTCCAGGGATTGTAATTAAAGATCCCGGTTGCACAGCGAAGACTTTTCCAGATTACTTTACCCGATTTTTCCAAATGTTAGAGCAATAAGAGCTATTTTCGCTCAACTTACTTTTTCAGTGCCAAAGTTAAGCCATCTGCGATCGCTACTACACTAAGACTAACTCGCTGGTCTTGATGCAGTTTTTGATTAAAAGCACGAATTCTTTTAGTTCTATTATCTTGCACTTGGGGATCGGCAACCCTACCCGACCAGAGAACATTATCGATCGCAATCAATCCCCCCGGACGCACTAATTGCAGCGATCGCTCATAATAGCCATCATAGTTGCTCTTATCTGCATCGATGAAGACAAAATCAAAAGTTTCTCCTTCTCCTGTTGCCAGTAACCGATCCAAAGTCTGCAAAGCTGGGGCAATATGCAGTTGAATTTTATCCGCCACTCCAGCTTGTTGCCAATAACGTCTAGCGATCGTGGTAAATTCTTCACTAATATCGCAGGCTACTACTTTACCGTCATTCGGTAACGCCAATGCCACCACCAGGGAACTATAACCTGTAAATACCCCAATTTCTAAAGTTTTCTTAGCTCCTAGCAACTGCACCAGTAATGCCAAAAATTGCCCTTGTTCGGGAGCAATCTGCATTCTCCCGATTGGATACTGGGCTGTTTCCTGTCTCAGTTGGGTTAAAATTTCCGGTTCTCGAAGAGAGACTGACAGTAAATAGTCATAGAGGTTTTGTTCGAGTCCTAGTGTTTTAGTTGTCATGGGTATTGGGAATTGGGCATGGGGCAATACGCTTGGGTTAAGCAAATTTATCTGTTAAGGCAGGCAGGGGGAGCAGGGGAGGCTTCGGGAGCAGGGGGAGAGAAAAAAGCTTAACTGAACTGTATTGGGGCATGGGGCATTGGGCATGGAGAATTGGGGATGAGTCTTTGATACTCGTGGATGAGTCTTTGATACTCGTGGATGAGTCTTTGATACTCGCCGACGAGTCTTTGATAC
>NZ_JAVRCK010000195.1:0-4458 GCF_034530815.1 Nostoc sp. DedSLP03 | reverse complement strand
TTTTTATCCGTATTATGCCGCAGTTTTTTTCAAAAATCAAATATGATTCCTATAAATCTTAAAAAATTCTGCTCCAACCGAGGCAACTTCACCACTTCCTCCCATGAATACAACTAATTTTTCACCAAAACTATAGCCAATGATTGTCAGTGCAAAAGAGATAATAACACCCATTACTATTAAGTTGCCAAATATTTTGGACTGAGTTTTGATATCTCCAGAACCAATAGCTCGACTGAGAACAGAAGCAGAACCTACTCCAACTAAATAAGCAGAACCACCCATAAGAGAAGTTAGTGGTAAAGCCAGAGATATACCAGCGACAGCAGTTTCACCAATCAGTCGTCCTGCAAATAAAGCATCAACAAAAGTGCTTGAGCTTAGTAGCACTGTTCCTAAAATACCAGGAGTTGATAACTTGAACATCAGTTTAATGAGATTGCCTTGGAGGATCTCATTTGTCGCTTGAGATTGTTTTTGGGAAGTCATTTTTAGGTTCTTGGCTTGATGCTGTTTACTCAACTTTGACCAAACGGCTAACACGATACTGCTTCACCGCTTTCAACTCCATCTCTTTTTCGGAGCTAAGTGCGCTCATAACCTCACCATTGACTTCAACTCTAGCTTCATAGGCACTAGATACACTGCCATCTGGGGCAGCAAAATCAATACGAACTTCTGCCCAATCAGCCTGTTGTCCTTCAGCAACTTCTTCTATAGCCAGGACTTTGCCTGCTTTTAAGTAGTCGAGCCAAATCCAACCCGATTGTGTCCTGATTTCGCGCTCGACAATTTGCTCAAACTTGGTTAAACCCGTCCATCCTCGATAGAATTTATGCAAGTCTGCAACTGAACCATTTCTGTTTATTAGTAAATCAAGGGTTTCAGGTTCTAAATGTCCCCACAAGCATCCTTGGGGTAAATCAACTAAGGTGGGGGCAAACTGATGACCGCCAAAGTGAGTTGTTTGCCACACTCTTAAATTTCCGTTGGCAGCAGGAGCATATTCCTTGCGTAACCGACGATACAAGGGAGTCCCAAATCTGCCACAAGCAAGATCAACTTGAGCATGTGTGCAAACCATGAGTTCGCGAATGTGACTGGTTTGTTGCTGATACTGCTGAAATTCTGATAAATTGTTGGGCTGTTGTATCAACTGTTTCAATATTGCCGTTACTAAAGTAATTGCTTGTTCCTCTGGGAGAACAAACTCCTGTTTCTCAAACTGAGAAAACAGTTTGGCAAGACGATAGTAGTACAGCACGCGGGTAAAGCCTGGGTGAGAGTACTCGCGATCGGGAGCAATTAGCATTGGTCTGATGTTAATTCTATGCTTGATGATGACCTCTTCAAAAAAATGTATGAATGTTTTGATTGTTGGATTTTCTTCAAAGACATCTTGCGGCCAAGGTTGGGGAATTTCCATAATCAACCAGTGGTCACAAGTACCTGCTGTACCAATGGGGTCTTCTCCGTTAGCTTTGGAAACCTGTGAACAAAAACGACAATCTATCAGGGAAAGTCCATCGATTTGTTGAGTTTGCATATTTATGGATTAGTTGAACTAACAACAAGTTGTTGCGATCGCTCTTGGCGTAGACGTTCACCAAGCAAAATCATTTTTAAGCCACCAGCAGGGGGATAGTTAACACCTATAGCCTTGGGTTTTTCCACTCTTTTTTCATCTGCTAATGCTAGTTGACAGCATGAAAGAACAGTTGCTAAAACTAGTTTCATTTCAAAAAGTGCTAACACCTCACCCGGACAGCGACGAGCACCCCCGCCAAATGGGAGAAATTCATAGGGAGAGTATTGTCTCTCCAGAAACCGTTCTGGTTTGAATTCCTTCGGTTGTGGGTATAAGTCCTCACGCTGATGTGTCAGATAGATACAGCCTCTGGTGACTGTATCTGGACTCAATTCGTAGCCCATCACCTCAATTGGTGCTTCTACCAACCGTGGAAATGTGACTACCTGAGTTGGGTAAATTCGTAGTGCTTCATTACAGACAGCGCTGAGGTAGGGTAGCGCAGCAATAGCCATAGGATCTGGGGATTGCCCAAGAGTATCAAGTTCTGCTAGCAATCGATCGCGAACATCTTTTGAACGGTGAACCCAGTACAATGACCAAGTTATGGCAGTGGCTGACGCATCCTGACCACCCAGTAGTAATGATGGAAACAAATCCCGTATATCCTCATCGGTCATTGGTTGACCTGTTTCATCACGGGCAAAGAGTAGTTCCGAGAGAACATCGGTGCGAGTCGGATCTACTTGCGATCGCCTTTGTGCAATTTCAGCATAAAGTAGTTTATCAAACTGTTGTTGCAGATGAAGCCAATATCCCCAAGGAGTCCAACGACCTAAATCTTTTTGCAGAAAGGGATAAGCCAGAGATAACCCCAGCCAGCGAGACCGGGCAAAACTTAGTAACTTGGAAAGTAGTTGCCGAAATTGTTCATAACGCTCTCCCTCAGATAAACCAAACAAAGCTTGCAGTATTACCTCTAGGGTAATTTTTTGCACAGTCGGGTAAGCAACAAAAGTTTGACCTCGCGCCAGTTGATTGATGATTTTCTCTGTCACTTGACAAATACGCTGCCCGTATAGCTGTACGCGAGTCCCATGCATAGGAGGCATCAACAACTGACGGCGATGCTTGTGGCGCAAGCCATCAAGCATAAGTAACCCATTGTTTCCCACTAGAGCCGCACCGCCTTGGTTTAACTGACCAGAAGCTTTAATCTCTTTGGCGCTGGTAAAAATCTGTTTTATCGCCTGTGGGTTGCTGACGATAACTAAAGGTCTAGAATCAGCCATGATAGTGAAAATATCACCATAGCGATCGCTCATAGCATCCATGAATCCAAGGGGATCGGTCTTAAATTGACGATTCAGCAACTGGGGAGAAGTTTTTGGTCCATCTGGTAGTTTCATTCGTATTTTTAGGTAAATGTTAAAATATCGCTGTTAAACTGAACCGACAACAAATGTCTGCGACTGTCCTTGATGTTGACGGCGATCGCACATAACCATCTTCACGCCACTAGCTGGGTAACAAATTAGACCTCCAAATTTGGGACGTTCTGGACGCTTACTAACTAGCTCCAATTGATAACGTGAAAGAATAGTTGCTAATACAAGTTTCATTTCAAATAAGGCAAAAGTCCCGCCAATACAAACACGAGAACCACCACCAAAAGGTAAAAATTCGTAGGGAGAAAATTGTTTTTCTAAAAAGCGCTCTGGCTGAAATTCTTTTCGAGCAGGGTATAAATCTTCACGTTGATGTGTCGAATAAATATTAGCAATCAGTACTGTACCGGGATTCAACTCGTAACCCATGACCTCAACCGTCGATTCTACCAACCTGGGAAATGCAAACAACTGAGTTGGGTAAATTCGCAAAGCTTCGTTACAAACGGCACTTAGGTAGGGTAGTGCGACAATACTCATAGGGTCTGGATTTTCACCAAGGCTGTCGAGTTCTGATAAAAGGCGGGAGCGAACATTAGGTAAACGGTGAATCCAATATAAAGACCAAGCGATCGCAGTTCCGGAAGCATCACCAGCGGCAAATATAGGCGATAATAAGAGGTCGCGCACTTCTTCATTGCTTAACGATTGACCTGTTTCATCTTCAGCAAATATCAGATCGGAAAGCATATCAGTGCGTGAAAAATCTGGTTGCGATCGTCGTTTTTCAACCTCAGCCAATAGCAATTGAAAAAGTTCTTCTCTCACGTGAAGGCGATACCCTTGTGGACTCCATCGACCTAAATCCCGTTGTCCAAAAATATTCCCAATAATCTTATCTAGAGGAGACTGTCCGATTCTGAGTGCAGACACAAATAAATGTTTGATTCTGTCGCAGTGCTCTCCTTTATGCAAACCCATTACAACTTCTATACCCACTCGTAAGGTGATATCTTCAATTGTCGGGTATGCAACAAAAGGTTTTCCAATCACCTGTTTACTCATAATCTTTTCTGTGAGTTCACAAATACGTCGCGCACAAGCTTGCATTCGCGCTCCGTGAAAAGATTGCATTAAGAGCTTACGCCGATTTTTGTGAACTAAGCCATCTAGTTGAAGAACTCCTTGATTCCCCGTCATCAAGGCGAAATTTGGGTTTAATGCGCCTTTAGCTGCAATTTCTTTAGTATTTGTGAAAATCTTCTTTATTCCTAAGGGATTACTGACATAAACAACTGGTGTAGAACCAGACATTAGAGTGACGATATCGCCATAACGTTTGCCCTGAGCATCCATATAACCAAAGGGGTCAGCCTCGAATTGCAGATCTAGCAACCATAACGGTGTTTTCGGTCCTGGGGGTAGTTTCATCAGCTTCTTTCACTCCCATTATTTAGAACGCTACAGCATTATCGATACAATTTCTGAGATGTTTAGTTAATTCTTGAATATGAGGTTCAACGAAAATCGAAAAATGATCGC
>NZ_JAVRCK010000194.1:0-4565 GCF_034530815.1 Nostoc sp. DedSLP03 | reverse complement strand
ATCAAGGGTACATTTTACCTCCATTGGTAAATTCTTTCCTAGAAATCACCTTAAAGCGTTTGCGATCGTCTCTATTTGTTATCTATTCGTGTTCTCTATGTCTGGAGTAGTTTGATTAAAAAACTATTTTGATAACTTTATTTAATAGTTTTATTATCAATATCTTTACTGTATGTATGGTGCAGAATATCGCGCACCTCCATTAAAATTTTTCCTAGCATATTTTTACCACTACCATCGGCTCCGCAACCCCAGTAAAAATCGATAGGCGAGTTTTCAACAATTTCTACATTGTTTGTAGAAAGTAAAATATCTTTAATATCTGTATGAGTTTGAAATTTGCACAGCACAGCTTGCCGCATGATGTCATCTTTAACCTGTTCCCAATCTTGGCGTAAGGGGCGCGTTCTCTCACGCCCCATTCTTGCTGCATCTTTAGGTGTTTTAACTAAGCGGATTTGTTCTACATGAGGTGTACCCACAAACTTTTGCGCTTGAAAGTAGTGTTCGCTAGTTGACCAATACAATCCATCTAATTCAAAGCCGTGAGACGAAAAGTTAGAGAAACAGCCATACTCTTCACGAGTACTATAAAAATAAATTGTCATAAAGTTTGCTACAATTTTTTTTGAATTTACTGAAGTTGTAAGTTGTTTATAAAACAGATGATTTATTTTCTGTTGATTCAATAAATGCCTCAAACTGACCATTAGGAGTCCATTGAATAGCCCCATCTCGCCCTGTAAAGAACAGTTTAGTTTTGCTTTGATTCAGTTCAGATAAAGTTGTTGGATCGAAGTTGGCAGAAGAAGCGATCGCTACTTGTGGTTGTAAAGTAATCACTAAATCTTTTAATGACTCAGGGGCACACCAAAGCACTTGCGGGCGAGGCAAACTTCCATTTTTAACTAGTTGCTGTACCTCTTTAGATTTAACATTACCTACTAATAGCCAATTTTGATCTAAAATTTGCAATTGTAAAATTGGTAATTGGTCGTTGATTAATTGCGCTACTATCGAGCCAGCTTTCACAGATTGACCAACTACCAAAGGTTGATAAATTCCTTGATGTTTTTGTAGTTCCTGTTGAATAGCCTGAGTTGTAATAGAATTATCTGTTTGAGGTGAATATTCATAAAAATTATTGATTGGTAAACGTTGCATTAATTCAAACCAAGCATTACTTTCGTTACCTTGAAAATCAGTTGCGATCGCCCAATTTATTTGATTTACACCCTGCTGTTGTAAAAACGGTAAAATTGTAAAACGTCCTGTACCTTCATCGCCACTGTTAATGACAGTTACAGTACCTCGATCTTGAACGACTACAATTGGTTCTGTCCCCGATTCTAAGATTGTTATCCTAAACAATGTATTTTTAGAATGCCAAAGTGGGATGAATACTAAACCAATTGCAATCATATTAGCAAACCACCACCGCCTTTGCCACCAACGCACTAGCCAGACCAATATAATTAGTATATAAATCGCCAAAAGCTGCCAAGTAGATATACTGCCCACCGCAACAGAATTTCCAGGCAAATTGCTAAAAAAATCTACTAGTTTAATTAACCAATCAGTAGGGTAATGTAATACACCTGCCAGGAAGCTTCCTGCGTCAGTCCAAATTAAACCTACTAACGCACTGATGATTCCACCTATACTAATGATCGAAATTAATGGAGTACTAATCACATTCAGCAACAGGCTATAAGATGGTACAACTCCAAAAACAAAAAGTTGCACAGGTAAAGTCCAAATAGTGGCAGCTAGGGGAACAGCAATCAAAGCAGCGATCGCAGGTGGTAGCCATGCTAGGCGATTGACTAATGCGGGTACTGTTACAACTAATCCTAATGTTGCTAAAAAACTCAATTGAAAACCTAAATCCCAAATCCATAGAGGATTAAACACTAATAGCAGAGTTGCTGCTAATAGCAATGACCCGAACTGTTTTACCTTCCTTTTTAATAGTAGACCCACTAACGCCGCAAAACCCATAATTACGGCTCTGAGAACCGCAGGTTGAAACCCTGTTAAACTTAGAAAAATGATTAAAGCCAAAAACCCAAGGGTAAATTGCGTTGCTTTTTTTGCCCGTTTCGTTAACTGTAAAATTACACTCAAGATCAAAGAAGTTTGGAACCCAGAAGCTGCTAAAGCATGAGCTAATCCTGCTTGTACAAATAAGTCGCGGATATCGTAGGGTAAATCAACAGCTTTGCTACCTAAAACCATTGCGCTGACAAGAGGTCCTTCAGGAATACCCAGCCAACGAACTTGCGATCGCACAATTCGCTCCCGAATTTGCCACCATCCCCATTTACGTTCTGGTTCCAAAACATTTATTTGTCGCCCAATTAGACCGGCAAACGTCCCTTCCTGCTTGAGAAACTTCTGAAAATCGAAACCACCAGGATTGGAAGCCGCCTTTGGTTTGTACAAAATCCCAGTCACGGCAATTTGTTGACTAGGGTATAACCCAGTAGCCTGAAGTATAGGGACTGTCACATACAATTTGCCTGTAACCCCTTGTGGGACACCTGCTGAACCTTTATTATTTTTAACTTCATCTAACTGAGTCGTTTCCAGCCAAAATTGTCCTCGTTGACTGCGAGTTAAGCGGGGATTACTTGCCACTTCGCCGCGTACAATCACAAGTTGTTCTTGATTGCTGCTATTTCCAGGCGGGACAAACTGACTAATATCTTTTGCACCCGGTTGTGGTATTCGCCATTGAAAATATAGAGTTGCCAATAATCCCACCAAGCCAGCAGCTAGCCATATTCGAGGATGGGGAGTACTTTGCCAAGTATTGGGTACTGCCTTATTTTTGCTTGCAGCATTTTCTGGTTTCTGAGCAAATTGCTGTAGCGTGATGCGTCTTCTAAAAAGAATTGCTCCCACTATCCCCAGAACCAAAATCCCCACACCACCCCAAGAAACTCCTGTAAGCAGCAAGCTAAAAATGTAGCTAAGACAAATAATTACACCACTGGTTTGAATCATAAGATTTTTGTAAAAGCACCTAGCAATCCGAATTTGCAGATGGTTTAAATATAGATAGGCCAGCAATAAAGAAAAATCGGTGTTGCTGAATTTGGTTATGAAATTCAAAAATAAAATATTCCAAACTCTTATTATCAGTGCTTGGAGCACCTCTACGTGAGCTTTTTATCTCTTTAAATCAGCAACAGCGAAAAGTTATGCTTGTGGTGAGTATAGTCGATCAAGTTTATATAAACAAAGCCCGCACAGGCGGGCCTTATCTTTGTAGCTTTAAGTAGCTTTAATGTTCTAAATTCAATATTTAACCGTCTTTCTGTCTTTTAGCAAAAGCCACATCAAAAAAATATACCTAGTTTAATAAGCCTCAGCGGCATAAAGATAAACAAAACGCAAAATCATAGTGAATTAAATTTGCCATGACTCTGCGTACTTTGCCTTCATTTTCCGTTACTCTGGCATTAAAAACGCTAACATTTTACACAAACTAAGTACTAGGTTTGTGTGTAGCCGCACCCTTTAGGATATTGGGCTTACTGTTGAACCTACAGTATCTTTAAGCAACGGAAAACCCAACTTCTCCCTTTGCTCAACATATAAATGAGCTACCTTCCTAGCCAAATGCCGAATCCTGGCAATATAGCGAGTTCTTTCCGTCACCGAAATCACACCTCTAGCATCCAGCAGATTGAATGTGTGCGAACATTTCATTACATAATCTAAGCTAGGCAATACCAGTCCTCGCTCCGTCAATTGCGTAGCTTCTTGCTCATACAAATTAAATAATGTCAGTAGCAACTCAGGATTTGATGCTTCAAAGTTGTATGTACACTGCTCAATTTCACTTTGCAGGAAAACATCTCCATAAGTAATGTTGTCTGTCCACTGTATCTTTATAAATGCTTCTACTTGTTGGAGATACATTGTCAATCGCTCTAACCCATAAGTTATCTCAATCGACACCGGACGGCAATCAATTCCTCCACACTGTTGAAAGTAAGTAAATTGAGTAACTTCCATACCATCTAACCATACTTCCCACCCAGTGCCCCAAGCTCCCACAGTTGCATCTTCCCAGTTATCTTCTACAAACCGAATATCGTGGTCTTCAGGACAGATACCTAAAGCCCTTAACGAATCAAGATAAATTTCCTGAATATTATCTGGCGAAGGCTTGATCAGAACTTGGTATTGATAATAGTGTTGAAAACGGTTAGGGTTTTCACCATACCGTCCATCTGTAGGGCGACGACAAGGCTCAACATAGGCAACAGCCCAAGGTTCCGGCCCCAATGCTCTTAAAAAAGTCTGGGGATTCTTAGTACCAGCCCCCTTTTCAATATCGTAGGGCTGGGCAATAAGACAACCGCGCGTGCCCCAGAAATGATGCAATAAACTTATTACTGATTGAAAATTCACTCTTCTATCCTTAGTCAACACAGTGCATAAACCATTGTTGCCTAGAACCCGGCACTGTGGACAGTTTCAGGATAATCAAAAAATATCCAAAATCAATTTGGGAAAAATAGTTGACACGAGGAAGTAGGTTCGCTATATTG
>NZ_JAVRCK010000193.1:0-4587 GCF_034530815.1 Nostoc sp. DedSLP03 | reverse complement strand
ATTTCGCTTTTTTACTATTTGCTTATTCCGGAGAGTGACAGAAGAGGGATAGGACAGTTCGTAAACATATTGGAAGCATCTGAACAACTAATTGTTTGACCACATAAACTTAATACATGAGCTTCCTCATGCCCTAATTCTGGTACAAAGTGAATAATTTTTTCAGAATTAGACATAGTTAGTATTTCCTTAATTCAACGTACCTTTCTAGAAGATGTTCATCCTCTACTGTTCTGCCTCCTCACCGATAGCACGGTAGTAAGCAGCGATCGCAGCTTGTTGTTCGCCACGAAGTGTATACCGCCTAAAAGCTCTGTCACTGTGATGTCCTGTTAGCTTACGAGCATGAGTCGGGTCAAGACCTAGTAATATTAAATCCGTAGCATAAGTATGCCGAAAGGAGTGAGGATGTAAGTCTTCAATATGAGCAAGTTCACCAATTTTTTCCACAGCAAAGTAAATGCCGTAATAACTCAAACGTTCACCTTTGTATGAAGCATGGTGTGAAATCATCAGTGGGGAGTTGCTGTTTAACACCTCTCCTTGCTGTTGGCGCAATTGCAAATACTCTTGCACTACTTCCCGACTCTCTTTTTGCAGTGGAACTAAGCGTGGTTCATTCGTTTTGGTGTCTGGTAAAAACAGTAGCTTGCCATCAAATGACCCAACATTTAGCTGCACAACTTCGCCAGCGCGGAGTCCATGACTGAGAATGTGAACCAGTGCTGTATCGCGTTGCTTTGTTTCTCCCAACAATTCCAACGCTGACCAAACCCGTTCCATCTGTTCTGGGGTTAAACTCTGGGCTGGTGGCAGTGGTACTTTTTCCAGTTTAATCCCCAGTGTCGGATTAGTAGCAATAATTTCAGGATACGTGTAACACATCCATTTGAAAAAGCTTTTAAGTGCTGCGACTCCTGCATTGATGCTGCTTTTTGAAAGCGGTTTACCTGCATCAGTCCGCAGTTCATCCCGCAGATACTCTTTATATAGTGCAAGGTGACGTGGGCGTAGCTCATGATAGTGCAGCTCACTCCACGCCAAAAACCGCTTCAGTTCACGTTCATAAAGCTTACGACTATTCGATGCTAGGTTATTGCTGCGTAAAAACTCCAGTACCTTTACCCACCGGATATCAGTTGGTGGGATTGTTTTTGGACTCCTTATTCCTTGAATATTCAATGGAATTTCACCATCAAGAGGAATAAGTTTAATTGCAGGTAAAGAATCTGTATTGTAGTTCAATGGCTTAACTAACTGCATAATCTGTAAACTGACGCTTAAAAGGAGAGTGAAATCCGATCACAATATCTTGCTTAGGAATTCCTAAATTTGCCAGTTCTTCAGCAACTTCGTATTCTGTACCATTATGTTGCAGCCAGACTTTACCATCTTTAATATCAATATGTAAAAAACAACCGTAAATTCGGCGTTGATTTTTCCACCCCACATTCATCAATTGATAATGATCGCGTTCGGTATCAAATACTATTTGCGTTTCTACATCAGAATCAGGGCTACCAATTTCTGCATATTCATGTAGCAGTTTTTGCACGATTTCACTGTACTGTGTTAGTTTATCCATTCCACAATCTCCTCTGTCTCTGGGTTATAAACTATTAATTTCAGCTGATGAATGCGGATAATATTTTGTACGAGTCTAATTGTGAAAAAAGAACTGTAAGCATCAATTGGTACTGCTAAATATAGTGTGCGTTCTGGTTCTTGCTCAGAAAGTGCCAGTCGGTAGTTAATAAATTGCCCCAATGCTGTATGAAATTCGTAGATTGCTGAAGTTCTGACAAAACTTTTAATCTCTACTGCAATTTTCTCCTCCCCTCTTTGGGCTGCCAAGAGTTTTTCGGCACCCAAATCAATATACATATCTCCCAATTCAAAACTAACTGGCAATGGATCATGGGTAATTTTCCATCCATTGACAATTAATCCATGCTTGACTGCATCGTGAAAAACATCTCTTGCTGGCATACTCCATATATTCTCGAACAGAACCTCCATATCTTGTATCTCGTAAGGTAAACAAAGTCAAACTAGCGATCGCTTGCGGCAGAATGTAGCCCATTGCTTTGCGTCATTTGTAACTTTAAGCACAATATGTCCAATAGACAAGGCATAAGTTGTCCGCATCGAAGGCGAAACACTGATACTATCGTAGGAAAATTTCTGATGCCATAAGACGAATACAGCCAAAAATTGTCTCAAAGTCAAAAATCAAAGCATAAATTGTCACCAAGTTGAAAAATCAGCCCAAAGTTGTCCACTAGTTGTACTTACATAAGCAATCTTAAAGTTTTAAATCAATATATATTAGCAAATCACCACCTGTGTTTAGATAAATTTAGAATCAAAATTAAGCAACTGACTCATTTGAAAGTTGAGGTCGAATTCATGATGAACTCTCAAGAATTTGGCAACTGGTGTAAAAGCCTCAACTTAAGTCAATCGGCAAGTGAGGTAATCAGACAAATCCGTGCAGAAAAACCATCACGGCGAGTCCAAGGTGGCAGAGGAAATGTATCTGGTTTCTACCCTAGCAGAAAAATGGGGGTAACAATAAGTTTTGAGTCTCATCGGCACGAATTAGCTAGGATATACGAACTTGAACATAACCCAGATGTTCTGGAATATTACGACCAACCACCAGCTATTGAACTTTGTTATCAATCTTTAAGTGGTAGAAATAACCGCCATTTATACACACCTGATTTCTTTATTATCAGTAATAACTCAGCGTTTTGGGAAGAATGTAAATCAGAACAAGAATTAGTAAAACTTTCTGCTGCAAGCCCAAACCGCTATCAACAAGACGAAAATGGTATTTGGCGATGTCCACCAGGAGAAAATTATGCACAAAAATTTGGTCTTGAGTTTCGGGTGTGGTCGAGCGCTTTAATTTGCTGGATATTTCAGCAGAACTTTATCTGGTTGGAAGATTACTTGAATCTAGAACCAGTTGCAATAGATAATCAAGTAACCAGAAAAGTATTAGCGATAGTAGAAACAAATCCAGGCATACTGTTAGCGGATTTGATTAAAATTGTATACCAAAAAGCCAGCTTAGATGATATTTATACTTTGATTGCAACTGAGCAAATCTATGTCAACTTAAATAAAACTAGATTATCCGAACCTGAACAAGTAAAAGTTTTTGCCAACCAAGAAATAGCACTCGCTTACGAACGAATAACATCTGTCAAGCCAAGTAGTATACCTAGTAACCTTCAATCCGTTGAAATTGCAGTCGGTAAATCTCTGTCTTGGGATGGTGAATCCTGGGATGTTGTAAATACAGGAATAACAACAACAGGACTACTGAGGACAGATGGTAAGTTTGTAGAACTGCCAAATGCTACAGTTTTTCAACTTATCCAAGACGGTCAAATAACTGTTGCACCTATTCAAAGTACAGCAAAACAACAGCAGCTAGAGGAATTACTGCGTCACGCGAAACCGCAAGATATTGTAGAAGCTAATCACCGCTACACTCAATTATCGCCTTATCTTTCTAGCCATCCTCCAGTAGGAATTACCCGCACAATTCGGCGCTGGCGTAAAGCTTATCAACAAGCAACTGAAATTTATGGCAATGGTTTTGTGGGATTATTGCCCAAAAACACTAACAAAGGTAATTACAAGCCAAGACTAGACACGCGGGTACAGGAATTCATGACTACATTTATTAGTGAGAACTACGAAACCCTTAAACAACGAGGGCGACTCAGGGTCTATGAATCTTTCCGAATTGCCTGTGAATCCCAATCTCCAAAAATTAACCCACCTAGTTTTAATCGATTCTGCTTAGAAATTCAACGTCGTTCGGGTTATGAGCAAACATTAAAACGTCAAGGAAGACGAGCAGCAATACAAAAATCAGACTTTTATTGGCAGTTAGAGTTAACAACTCCAATTCATGGGGAACGTCCCTTTGAAATAGTTCACATTGACCATACTCAACTTGACATTGAATTAGTAAGTTCACCTCAGATATTAAGCAATTATCATTTAGATATTGGCGATACTAAGTATAAAAATTTAGGTCGTCCGTGGGCTACCTTTATGGTAGATGCCTATAGTCGTCGATTATTAGCAATATACCTCACCTTTGATGAACCAAGCTACCGTTCAATCCTAATGGTCATCCGCATTTGCGTAATGAGGTTCAAGAGATTTCCACAAACAATAGTTGTAGATAATGGTGCCGAGTTCCACAGCCATTATTTCGATCAACTTTTAGCAACTTATGCTTGTACCAAAAAATATCGCCCACCTGCTTATCCTCGATTCGGCTCAGTCGTGGAGAGACTATTCGGAACTGCCAACACCCAACTGATTTATGAATTGCTTGGCAATACCCAACTTACAAGAAAATATCGATGTGTGACTAAATCTGTTAGTCCCTCAAAACAAGCGGTGTGGACGCTAATTGACTTATATTCGGCTTTTTTATACTGGGGTTATGAAGTATATGAGCAACGCGAACATCCAACACTAGGACAAACACCTCGTGATGCCTTTAGGTGATTTCTAGGAAAGAATTTACCAATGGAGGTAAAATGTACCCTTGAT
>NZ_JAVRCK010000192.1:0-4723 GCF_034530815.1 Nostoc sp. DedSLP03 | reverse complement strand
GAAGTATAGGAAAATACCCGTGTTTAACTGATTCATCCCGCATTTATGCAACGCCTAAATTTATTTATGAGGATTACTTTCTGCCTTCTGCCTTCTCAACTCAGCAGGGGTTGGCGGGTGCGAATTTCTCTGCCTGTATATTGGGGTATCCAACCTTCTGTGGTGATGAAATAGCGTACTGCTTTCACTCGCTTTGCTGGGGTGAGATAAAACCAATGTTCGGTTCCGGCTGGAATGTTGATATATTCTTCTGGTTGTACTGTCAGTTCTACTTGACTACCATCAGAACGTACAAAGCCAAAAATCGCTTCTCCATCAATGATGTAACGGACTTCATCATCTGCATGGGTATGAATTTGGTCAAACTTTGCCATTGACTCATCAAGGTTAGGAATCCCTTGATGAAGGACAATCAAATCACGAGATTTATAGCCGGCTGTCTGTTGTAGTTGCTCAAAGTAACTATCTATTGCTTTGAGTACTTGTTCTTTTTCATCTTCGTTGAGACTATCCTGTGCCAACAAATGTTGGAGTTTGGGGTTATCTCCTACCGTCTGCCGATTAATTTGAATATTCAGGGGGGCTAATTCCTGAGCAATGTGAATTAAATCGGTGTAGAGAGTTCCATTTTCTAGTTTGAGAACTGCCATTTTTGACCTTCAGTAAAAGAGTAGAATAGGCCTTTTTAGGCATAAAAGACTTCCAACTAAAAAATATCCGATCGCTGTGTAAGTAGAGGAAAAGGCTTGCCGCGAGCAACTCGTGCCGAGCAAAACTGAGGTAAGCCAACGGGAGCAGGGGAAGAAATAGTATTAGGTAATTTCTATTGTGAGCGCGGTGAAACTTCTGCATTCAACCAATTGACAAAACCCTGATTAACTGCTGTCGGAGAAATTTCGGCGATAAAATTAGTATAAGTAATATGCTGATGAATAAGTTTTTCGATTTCTAAAGCATAACCATCTTGAGTTTTGATAATTAAAACAACTTCTGGTTCTTCAGTAATTTCTCCTTGCCAACTATAAGCACAAGTAATCGGGAACCAATTGACACAAACTGCTAACTTACATTCTAGTAATGCCCGACCAATTTGACGCGCTTCATCTGTATTATTTAAAGTTACATAGTAGATTTTCATAAAAGTTTCCGAAATTGAGAAAGACCCTATTGTAGCGGGAATTAAGCGAGAAAATTTCCATTTAATTGAGGTTGATGCTGATTATAGAATGTGCCCATAATTACTACAACAGCAAATTGTTACAGATATTAAATCTGGGTTAATTCCTTTTTATATTACTGCTACTGTGGGGACAACCTCATCTCATGCCATAGATCCATTAACAGAAATAAATGCGATCGCTTGAACGTAATAGTATCCCAGACCACTATTACCCCCTGTAACGATCGCCGTTTTACTAGCTTTAATTGGCATCATTTTCTTAGTTCCCCCTGCCCCCCTGCCTCTGATCGAGTACTTAGTCGCTCTATGGGCGATTTCCAGAAGGGTACTCATGCCCTAAAATGGGATGGGTGTGTAAGGTTCTTCTAGAAATTTGCGCTCTTGATCGGAGAGTTCTAAATCCACCGCCTCGACAGCCTCTTTGAGATGTTCGATCTTGCTAGCGCCGATTATGGGAGATGTTACACCTGGCTGATGCAATAGCCAAGCTAAGGCAATTTGTGTGGGTTTAACCCCTCGTTTTGTAGCTAATTCAACTACGCGCTCAACTACTTGAAAATCTGAATCTTGATAGTAAAGCTTGTGAGCGAATTCGTCAGTTTTTGCACGTAGTGTTTGGTCATGGTCTGACTTGCTACGATTCCCTGCCAAAAAGCCCCGCGCCAGGGGACTCCAAGGAATAATACCAATCCCTTGATCTCGGGCTAGAGGTATGACTTCTCGTTCTTCTTCTCGATAGACTAGGTTGTAGTGATTTTGAATTGATACAAAGCGAGTCCAGCCGTGAATGTCTGCTGTATAAAGGGCTTTGGCAAACTGCCATGCGTAAACACTAGAAATCCCCAGGTAACGGACTTTACCTGCTTTCACAAGATCGTGAAGTGCTTCTAGAGTTTCTTCGATTGGTGTCTCATAGTCCCAACGGTGAATTTGGTATAAGTCTACATAATCGGTCTGTAGTCGCCGCAAAGAAGCATCAATGCTATCAAAAATATGTTTGCGAGATAGTCCTCGATCGTTTGGGCCATCGCCGACTTTACCATGTACTTTGGTAGCAATCACAACCTGATCTCTGTTTGCAAAGTCTTTAAGCGCTCGCCCGACAATTTCTTCACTAGCGCCCAAGGAATAGACATCGGCGGTATCAAAGAAGTTAATCCCCAATTCCAAAGCCAGTTTTATAAATGGGCGACTTTCTTCTTCTTCTAATACCCATTGGCGCAATTTACGGGAGCCATAAGTCATCGTGCCAAGGGTGACACGCGATACTTTAAGTCCAGTTTTGCCAAGATTTACATATTTGATCATACTGTCTGCTCTACTTTTGTTGGGATACTTAATAACGTTGTGACATTTCTACTTTTGTTGGGAGGTGCAATTGGCTTCCTCGGTGCGTCCTCAAGCTAATTTTTAATCAATCACTAGAATAGACTTCTTGGCATTTGTCGGGAAAAGGGTAAGGGAATAACAAAAAACCTTTAACCTTGAACCTTTCCCCTTTACCCACGAGAGTGCAAAAGTTACTTTTGCCAAGAGGTCTAATGTTGTTACCAAAGGCTTTGCACTTTTCTCGTACACTCGATCTGCCTAAGTATTGCAAAGCTATGAGTATTACTTTGCAACAGCGATGACTAAAATACTATATACCAATCGAGTTACCGGAGTTAATAATTATAAAATTAAGAATCAATCCAACGGCTCACTGCTGGCAATTGTGCAGAGAACCATAGCGCACCTAAGATATTTAGACTACCACAGACGATCAAGGCATTAGTGGCACCAAAATTCTGTGCCAAAGTTCCAGCTAACAGATTCCCAAAGGGCATCATACCCACCATTGCTAGGGCATAAAAACTCATTACCCGTCCCCGCTTATCCTCGGCAACTAGGGTTTGGATAATCATATTACTACTGGTAATCAGGAGGATAGAAAAGCAGCCTGTAAACACCAGTATGATTATGGATAATCCAACTTGACGCGATAGTGAGAAGGAAATCAAACTTATCCCAATCAAGACTTGAGCGGCTACAATCAAACGCTCTAAGCCCGCAATCCCTCGCCTAACACTCAGATATAAACAAGCAAACAACGAGCCAATGGGCGCTGAGGTGCTGAGGTGAGCCATTGTAGTTGCATCCCCATTTAAAATCTTAGCTGCGAAGATGGGCATGAGGGCGACATGAGACATCCCGACTAAACCTTGTAATGCCAGTATTAATAAAATTGCTCTAATCGGCTGGAACTTGGAGACATATTCAAAGCCCTCCCGCAATTTCTGCAAAGTATCGCTCAAGCTCGTTAGGGTCTGCATAGGTCGGACTTTCAGCCGCATTGCTAGCAGGGTAAAGATGGCAGGAATATAGCTGAAGGTATCGTAGAGAAAACAATATTTCACCCCTAGCGTCGCAATCAAAATCCCGCCCATAGCGGGCCCCAATACCAGCGAGGAACTTAACATCACTGAATTCAAAGCGATCGCATTACTCCAATCGGCGCGATCGCCTACGGTTTCGGTGACGATTGTATGGCGCACGGGCATATCTAATCCCTTGAGCAAACCATTGAGAACGCTCAGTACCAATAGGATGGGAAACGTAATCCAATTCTTAAAGGTAAGAATTGTTAAAGCCAGGGAAACGCTAATTCCCAATATCTGCACCACCATTAACAAGTCTCGACGACTCCAGCGATCGGACAATACGCCGGAAAAGGGAATTACTAATAATGTCGGTAAAAATTGTACAAAGCCTGCAACTCCCAACAACCAAGCAGATTTAGTCAAATCGTATACCAGCCAAGGAATAGTTAACTGCTGGGTCATAAATGTCCCAGACATTGATAGTAACTGTCCTCCAAAAAACAGGCGAAAATTACGCCAGCGGAAGGCTGGTAAATACTGGTAAATGATAGTACTTACGCGATCGCCTAGTTGTCTATTCCAAATTTTCATTAGCGGAATTATACAATATTATCCTAAATCTTAGAACACCTAATATTTAGTTTCGCTAATAATTATAGGATAATGCGTAGTTTACCGCCGTAGGTCTTACCCTGAGCCTGTCGTACTCCTTCGGAGAAGCAAGCTACGCGGAGCGTCTCGTAGAGAAGGGCATCGCCTCTGGTTTTGTAGCAAGCTTGCTGATTCAAAGGTTAAGCTTTATTCCTAACGGCATCCGGTGTAATTGCTGCATACTGTTGGGCGCTTAGAGTTGCTCCTCGAATATCGACTAGTTTCGGCACGACTTTCAGTTGATATAGGAGATCCGCAACTTTTTGTTGAGCGCTAATTACTTCCTCAGTAATTGATCTCATGTCATATTTTCTTCTCGTCAGTGCCAACTCTATAGTATCGATATCAGTCTTGACCTTTGGGGCAAGGATTTCGGCAGCTGCACGCCTATTTTTATTTGCCCACAACCCAATCTCATAGTACTCTGACAAAATTGCTTTCAAGAGGTCAGCGTTATTAGTGGCAAAATCTCGTGAAGCTAGGGCGTGTCATCAATTGAGCCAAATGACAGAAGCAGCCAGATAAATTGCAC
>NZ_JAVRCK010000191.1:0-4785 GCF_034530815.1 Nostoc sp. DedSLP03 | reverse complement strand
CTCTATTACATCCCTACCTCACTTTAAAAGATGTTGGTAATGACAAGGCCTAGAGGCTGGGAACCAGTCAGGGCAGGGGCTATATTTTAACTTAGTGCCATTCAGCCTTAACCCAAGCGTATTGGGTTATCAGTTGGTTGGGAATTTTTAAGTATGAGCATTTTACTTCGGGCTTGTTGAAAGTAATGCAGATGCGATCGCTTGAGCAATTGGATAGTCCAAATCTCTCTCTAGCATCCCCCACTCTCCTGTAGGATTAATTTCTAAAAAAACATATTCTCCTGATGGCGTTTTAATCAAATCAAATGCTCCAAAAACCAGTCCAAACTTAGCCATAAAGGCATCCAAACAACGGATTAGTCGATCGGGTAATTGATGTGGTTGCCAGGTAAGAATCTCTTTTGTCTCGCGTCGCCAATCCTGGGTAGATGCTGCATACTCAGACGCATCTAGCGCCCCGACAAAGAGATTGCCATTCACATATACTGCTCGTAGTTCTTGCTGTTTAGGAATTTGTTCTTGAAACATAACTGGACTATAGCGCAGTGTTTCAGCATCAAGTAAGTCTTCTTCTTTAACGGTGCTGGTATACATGAAAAAAGAAGAGGCTTGCATCCCAAAAGAAAGAGGTCTGAGCAGTTTGACAATCATTTTTCCCTTAACTTGGTGGAAAAATTCTCGTGCTTCTTGAGGATTGTTAGTGACAAGAGTCCGAGGTATGACAAGACCTACTTCTGATGCAATCCGCAGTTGGCGTAACTTGTTTTCAGCTGCACTTATCCGGCGTAAATCATCCACCCACTTAGCATCTCTGAGGCTGTCCCAAAAGCCATCTAAGACTGCGAGTGATTCATTAGAACAGGCTGCTTGAAATTGTGGAGCTAATTCTTGACCGAGATCGGGTTGCCAAATACGCCGCATCCATACTGCTTGCACTTGCTCGGTGTTGAGGGAGCGATCGTTATATTGCAGTGAATGATTGCTACCAGAGTTACTTAAATTAGCCTGGAGTTGAAGTGCGATCGGAAACTTATCAGTATCAAGACGAAATGGCTGTGCGCCTAGTTTTGATACTGCTTCTGCAACTCTATCTATTGTAAAGTAATCACCACTATGGGTGATTAATAAAACTACATCACGAGCGAGGTGCATAAAATATTTTTATTAGTTTTTGCATTTTCACTATTGTTAACTCTTGAGAAAGCAAAATTTTAAACAAGCGAACTTAATTTTAATGAGAAGCCAACCCCTAGATGAAGTTGGCACTAACTGTATTTTTATACTGACAATAGTTTTAAAACCGCATCTCTGGTGTAATCAAAAGTATGCAGCTATGAAGGTGAAGACGGCGAACTGTCATCACCATCTGAAGGATACTTCTGAGTAACAGCGTACTCATCACTATCAGAAGGGTACTTCTTAGTTACTGCGCCATCTTCTTGATCGGATGGAAACTTCAGAGTTGTTACAAGTTCATCCTTATTCTTGTTTGTGGCATTATTACATTTACCACCGATAATCGCTTTTGAGTCTTCATCAGAAAGGTCTTCAAGGCTTTGCCCTTCCAAGAATCGAGCGAAGAATGGTACTGCTTGTGAATTCAACTTTTCTGGTTTGTTTTCAGACACAATCTTTCTCCTATAAAAACGGAACTTAAATATCTCCTGTATTATATGACATAATACATACTAATACCTTTGCCAAAAAAAGAATTTATACATCAACTCAACCTCAGAAATTGGCGAAGTTTGACTTACCATAATAAGTAAATATTTATTAAAAAATAAATATTTACTTTTGTGTAATTACGCTTGTATAAAGTTAAAAATATAATAATTTTTCTTACAGCAAGTATGGACGGGGCGCAATTGTGAAACAGTATAGTAACGGGACTGGGGACTGGGGATGGTGGGGCAGGTAATTATCAAAAGATTCACTTAAATATCTTAATAATCATCCTTAAAAGCGCGATATTTCTAGGAATTATTGACTTCAAAATAATTCAAAATATTCTCTTTGCTCCCAGTTAGTCACCTGCTTTAAATAGTCTTCTGGTGGCCGATCGCCGACGGACTGCAAAAAGCGATTAATTTCATTCTGTTTCATCTTTATGATGAAATTGATGAACTGCTGCCCCATTTTTTGAGCAAAAAGTTCGCTTTGGCTCAAATATGAAATCGCCTCTGGTAAACTTTTGGGTAAGGTGGGACTTTCTGTAGCGTAAGGTGACTCTGTTGGAGAGCCAGGGTCAAGTTTACGATCTACACCATCTAGCCCAGAAATCAATTGCGATGCCATATACAGATAAGGATTGGCTGCTGGTTCTCCAACTCGGTTTTCAATGTGGGTGGTGGGATCATCATAACCGCCTTGTAATCTAATCATTGCCCCTCGATTTTCCAATCCCCATCCGGCGCGATCGGGAGCTAGGGAATAAGGTCTAAATCTTTTGTAGCCGTTAATTGTCGGGGTTGTGAACACAGAAGCGGGATTGGCGTGTTTCAGAAGACCACCAACGAAATGTTTACCTAAATCTGACATTAGGGTTTTAGAGTTTGCAGACATGAAAGCGTTCTCGCCTGTGCTTCGGTCTACCAGGGATTGGTGCAAATGCCAGCCATTGGAAGAAGAACCTTGTAATCCTGGACGACACATAAATGATGCGATGTAACCTTGTTGACGGCAGATTTGCTTGGTCGCCATTCGGAATATCATCATTGTATCCGCAGCTTGCAACGCCGGAATCGGGTCAAAGGTAAATTCAAATTGACCGACACCTCCTTCATTTTCTACACTCCTTAAAGGCAATCCCATTTCAACTAAGTTTTCTGCTAAAACGCGCAGTAAGTCGTGAATCTCTGGATTGTGGGATTCTAAAAGATATTGGAAACTATGCTCTACAGCGCTAACTTTTGCAGGTTCACCAGGTTTTCCAGAAGTACCAACATTAGCGATCGCTAACATTGGATCTTCTAACTTTGCCAGATACCACTCAACTTCTAAGCCGACAATATACTCCAATCCTCTTTGATGTAACTCTACCAATGATTGGCGCAAAATACCGCGACTGGAAAAGGGCATTACCTGACCATTTTGAAAGTACTCGTCACAGAGAATAAAACCAGTACGTTTTGCCCAAGGCAGAATTTTGAAGGTATCAGGATCGGGAACAGCCACAAGATTTGGCGCACCTGTCATCAAAGGCATATCTAAACTACCCCCAGGAACAAACGGGTTAAATACTATTGCACCACCAGTATCAAACAAGAATGTCCCTGTGCTGATTTGCATACCGTTTTCTAAGGCGCTGAAAAATGTCTGCGGTAAGAGCGATTTGCTGCGAACAATGCCATGCTGGTCAGACCAAGCGGTACGAATCAACAATAGATCCCGTTCTTTGACAACAGCCTCAAGCTTTTTAGATGCTTCTTTTTGGATTTCTGTCCACAGGTGATGACGCTCAATAAATCCAGGCTTTTTCATTGCACACAAAAGGTCTTAAATTAACATGGAGCGATTCTGTTGACGCTTGACGAATGTGACGATATTAACTAGAGTTCTGCATGAGTTAAAGCGTTTTAAAGCTCAATTACTTTATTTGGTTGAAATATACATTCTGGAGTGAGAATATTAGCTTAGATCATTGTGAAATAAGATTCGACAGTAAGAATTTTATATTTTATTATACTTAAGCGTGACATGATTGCGTGGTTTCTAACTTGTAGCTCCTAATTAAATACTCCTGACTTCCTTTTTTCAGAAGCTAACCAATTTTTATCAATCATTGCAGAAGATGATTAAAAATTAAGATTCATTGAGTTTTCACTAACATCATGAAGGTGTAATAGAGTAAAAGTGAGAATTGGAGCGTTGACGTGGAGTTAGTAACTATACACAGACAGCCAGCAAGCATTCTTGGTTTAGCAGGGCAATCGATAGATGCTGCAACTGTTTCATTGGCATTTGAAGCGGGGATCAATTACTTTTTCTTTTACAATTTGGAATCAGAAAACTTCTTGGATGGCTTGAAATCTCTGTTGGTAGGAAAGCGTGAGCAGACCTTGGTAGCAACAGGTAGTGAAAATCGGAATATAGAATCTTTACGCAATTACTTAGACTGTGTGCGCCATCATTTAAATATCGCGCAAGTAGATGTATTTTTTGCTGAATATGTTTCTCCTGCTGATAACATAGGTCAACTTCAAGCGGTGCTTGACGAACTGCATTCTTGGAAAGATCAAAAATTTGTGCGTTATGTAGGAGTCACAACTCACAACCTACCCATTGCCAAACAATTAATAGAAGCACATCAATGTGACGTGCTGATGCTCCGCTATAATATGGCACATCGAAAAGCTCAAGAAGATGTTCTTCCCAGCGCTTCAAAGACAGGTATTCCAGTAGTAGCGTTTACCTGTACTCGTTGGGGGTCATTACTTAAGGGGCATCCCAATTGGCAACAAAAACCACCACTAGCAGCAGATTGTTACCGAATGGCACTAAGTCATCGGGCAGTGCGTCTGGCACTTACTGCCCCAAAAAATAGGCAGCAATTACTGGAAAATCTTTCTGTGCTGCACTCACCCCAACTTTCGCAGCAGGAACTAACTCATTGGCAGGAGTATGGCGACTTAATTTATGGTACTGGACAAGACGCTTTTGATACTCAATGGATTTAAAATCCTGGTTATTGCTAGTGGTAAAGCAATTCATCTATGGTGCTATTTTTTCTTTAAGGTGATTTTTTAAAAAGAAATTACCAGCTAAAGTGGTCGAATCAAGATA
>NZ_JAVRCK010000190.1:0-4795 GCF_034530815.1 Nostoc sp. DedSLP03 | reverse complement strand
TGATTTCGCTTTTTTACTATTTGCTTATTCCGGAGAGTGACAGAAGAGGGATATATTAGCAATTGGTTACAACGCTTGGGTCGGTTATTTAGGAGGAGAACGTGGTGTCGTAATTTGCAGCACCAATTCTCCGCATTTAAGTATGGCTGGCGAAACATTTAAAGCGCATTTTATCGGGCGTAAAAATCTTGCAGCTTTCTTAAATGCTTGGTTAGCAGTACCCGATACAGTACTATTACAAAGACACTTCATGAATGCTTATATTCTCGAAGCGGTATTTTAACTCGTTGACGGATAGCGATCGCAAATACACAGATCAAGTTCTCACTGATTTAACCTGGAACTCAAAATTAGGAGGTGGAGATGATTCACTGCTAACAGCCAGAGTTTACGCAGATTTCCTCAACACTCGTTTTGATAGTCGCAATTCATCCCAAGCACGATATGATAACAGGCAAGCTTCTTATGGATTGCAAGCACAACACAGTTGGAAATTTGCTAATAATCAAACCCTAGTTTATGGCTTTGATTACCGCAATGTATCGGCTACTAATAGTACATTCGACTTTTCTGTTGATACAAAAACAGTCACTTACGACGATAGTATTAGTCAAGGAGCGATATTTGCTAGATATGAAATTAACTTTACCTCTAGTTTCACTGCCAACTTAGGTTTACGCCAGGATTTTAGCAGCTTGACAAATGGCTCTTTTACATCACCAAGTGTAGGAGCAAAATTTGCACTTACAGATTCTACTACCTTGAGAGCTAACTATATCAAAAATTTCCGTGCGCCGAATCTTTTCAGCTTATATGCCAATGGTGGTAGTTACGTTGGTAATCCTAATCTCCGTCCAGAGAAAGGCGATAGTTATGATATTGGAATTGACCAGAAGTTAGGCAATTTTGGTTTATTGCGCTTGACCTATTTTAACAACATAATATCAGATTTAATCGCCTATAACTTTGCTGTTCCAGTAGCTACTTATGAAAATATTGGTAAGGTTCGTACTACAGGAATCGAAGCAGTTTTAAATTTGCAGCTAGCGAATAATATCTACGCTTTTGTTAGTTATACAGCAAATGATCCCCGGATTTTGAAAAGTACAAACTCTGCCGAAGTTGATAAAGAGTTACGATTTGCGGGTGCAGACAGTTTAAACGCAGGACTTTCTTATGAAACTTCTCAAGGCTTATATGCTGGAATACTTATGCATTCTTTAGGTGCATATCCCATAAACAATACTAATACAGAATTTTTATCTGGTTATACTACTTTTGATTTCAAAATGCGAGTTTATCTAAGTAATACATTAGTATTAACAGGCAGTCTGGATAATATCTTTAACCAGAGATACCAATTATTTCCTGGTTATCCTGATGGAGGGAGGGTTTTTCAAGTTGGGTTGAGTTCTACGTTTTGAAGTCAAGAGTTTTTTCACGCAGAGAGGAGTTTTGAATGATTGAATTTAATTGTTGGGTAACTCCAGTAAATAAGGTTGTGATTGAGGCTTTATCTACGGGGGGGTCTATTGAATATGAATATTTTGATTCGAGTACCGATGTTTTGTCATCACTACTTTACACCTTATTTCAGCAGAATTGGCAGCAGGTAGGGGTAGGACATATTGTCCAAGGAGGTGTATTAGAATTAGAATTTAATGCTCCACCCAAAATTTGTATTCTCTATGATGGATATCTCACAGTAGTCGCAGAAGGCTGGCATTTACACCTATGTATAGAGGCTAATTTAGGTGGACCTCATTGTAAGACTCCTTTAGAATTAAGGCAACAACGTCAAGTAAATCGTGCTGCATTTTATCGACGGTTTAATGCAGAAGGTATCCCTAGAAGTTGGGGTATCGATTTTTGGAATGGTGCAGACGAAAACCTCATGACTATTTTCTTGCCAAATCCGTATGTAGAAGGTGAAAATTTATTACCAGAAGGCAAGCCTAATTTATCAAAGTTAGTTCTTTATGAGGAACTACGAGATATTTATGTATTGGGAAACCAGCCTATACCGTTTACTAAAAACCCCCTAAAACATTCTTATATCTCAGTTTGCACTTCTACTCGTTGTCTTCCTTCACGCAAATGGCAACCCACGTTTGATGCTTTAAAATCAGCAGTTGAAAATGCAGGTTTAGACATAGAAGTGAGAACATCTGGCTGTTTGGAAGTTTGCCAACAAGGGCCAGTTGTATTTTATTCTGATGATAGGACTTGGTACACTCGCGTTAACTCAAGTGTAGCTGAAACTATTGTGAATGAACATTTGGTAAAAGGTAACAAAGTTATTGAACATTGCTATCCACCAAATTCCGTATAACTTCTATTTTTAAAAATCTCACGCCAGACATAAAACAGATTTTATTTAGTTCATCTTCTTTTCTATTCTTCTGTAACTCTCTGCGGCTTTGCGCCACCCTGCGGGAAGCCGCAAAGCGTCTACTGCGTGAGAAAAATTCTATTTCCTCAAACCCCATGAAATTGGTAAAATATCATCACTTAAAACCCATTATTTTTTTATGCCAATTCTTCTTAATTGCCACTTTAATTATTGCTTGCCATAGTACAGCAATTAATACCTCTACAAATACCAATAATAACGGCTGTATTCAAAAATATGACTCCAATACTGATTACTTCCCTAATAAAATTAAGATTACTCATGCAACAGGCTTCGCAGTAGAGTATCATAAA
This sequence comes from Nostoc sp. DedSLP03, assembly GCF_034530815.1. NCBI lineage: Bacteria > Bacillati > Cyanobacteriota > Cyanophyceae > Nostocales > Nostocaceae > Nostoc > Nostoc sp. DedSLP03. The sequence goes on along the minus strand of NZ_JAVRCK010000190.1, from coordinate 2,089 downwards.
CACTACAAAATCGTCACTATAAAAAATCCTTGGCAGAATGCCAACACAAAGTTTCAATATGTTTTAGTCCAATGTGGAACTCCCACGCCAAAAGGATTTAATCAAGCACAGGTAATTACAGTTCCCATTAATTCCATAGTTTCTCTATCTACTACTCATTTACCCCACCTATCCAAGTTAGGTGTAGTTGATAAACTGATTGGTATTAGTAATAGTAAGCAAGTCAATACTCCTGATGTAGTCGAGAGAATCAAAGCCGGGAAATTAGCACAGGTAGGTGATAATTCCAATGTGGATATAGAGAAAGTACTAGAATTAAATCCTGACTTGGTAACAACTTTTGGGACTGGAAATTCCCAAACTGATAGTTACGCCAAACTCACAGAAGCAGGTTTGAAAGTGGGGATAAATTCTGAATATATGGAAGATACGCCATTGGGAAGAAGCGAATGGTTAAAATTTACGGCTCTGTTTTTTAATAAAGATGAGCAAGCAGAAAAAATATTTAGTGAAATTGCCAATAAATATGAACGAGTAGCTCAAAAAGCTAAAGCTGTAAAAAATCGTCCAACTATATTTGTTGGGTTCAATTTTAAAGGAACTTGGTATATGCCTGGGGGTAAAAGTTACGTAGCCAAATATCTAGCTGATGCAGGAGCAAATTATCTCTGGAGTGATGATAAATCCTCTGGTAGTTTACCTTTATCTTTTGAAGTTGTTTTAGAACGTGCAGCCAATGCTGACTACTGGTTAAATTTTAGTCAATCTTGGAAGAAATTAAAGGATTTAGTCGCAGAAGATAATCGCTATGCTGATTTTAAGGCTGTGAAAACAGGCAATCTTTACAATAATAATGCCCGTGTGAATGAAAGTGGAGGTAATGATTACTGGGAAAGCGGAATTAGTAACCCAGATATGGTTTTATCTGATTTGATTAAAATACTGCATCCAGAGATATTACCTAACCATCAGTTATTTTATTACCACAAAATTAGTTAATAATGTTAAGCAAAAAATATAAATTTAAAAATACCCTAATAATCCAAAAATCTCCGGTTTTCAAAACCATTATTTTTTTCATTATACTTATAAGTTTAATCTTGGCTTTTTTATTAGACTTGGCTTTAGGTTCAGTTGATATCCCTATTAATGAAGTAGTCAAAATTTTGCTAGGACTTGAAACAGAAAAAGTGACATGGATTCATATTATTCTCAAATTTCGCCTACCTAAAGCTTTAACTGCAACTTTAGCGGGTGCGGCTTTAGGTGTGAGTGGCTTACAAATGCAAACCCTATTTAAAAATCCCTTAGCGGGGCCTTTTGTATTGGGTATTAGTTCTGGTGCAAGTTTAGGTGTGGCGTTAGTTGTGCTGACAGCAAGTGCTACGACACCAACATTATTAGCCGATTTGGGAATAATTAGTGATTTTGGTTTAGTCATAGCAGCAAGTCTCGGCGCAGCATCAGTTTTAGGGATGATGTTAGTTGTTTCTCGCCGAGTGCAAGATACGATGACACTATTAATTTTAGGTTTATTGTTTGGCTATGCTACTAGTGCAATTGTTAGTATTTTGTTGCAATTTAGCTCAAAAGAACGCATTCAAAGTTATATCATGTGGACTTTTGGAAGTTTTGCTGGGGTGACTTGGAAACAGTTAGTTGTTTTAATTCCTGTGATACTTTTGAGTTTATTGGGAGCAGTCTTGCAATCAAAATCTTTGAATGCACTTTTACTTGGTGAATCTTATGCACGTAGTCTAGGTTTAACAGTGCAGAAAACTAGATTTTCTATTATTACCAGTGCATCTATATTGGCTGGAGCAATTACTGCTTTTTGTGGCCCCATCGCATTTTTAGGTGTAGCAATTCCTCATCTTTGTCGTAGTCTTTTTAATACTTCCGACCATCGAATATTAATCCCTAGTGTAACAATGATGGGTGCAATCTTAGCATTGTTTGCAGATTTGTTTTCTCAACTTGCGGTAAGTCAGATGGTTTTCAATACTGCTCGGTTAAGAGAAAATAGATGGTGGAATCAATACTGCTCGGTTAAGAGAAAATAGATGGTGGAATAAAGAATACTTTGTTC
>NZ_JAVRCK010000189.1:0-4795 GCF_034530815.1 Nostoc sp. DedSLP03 | reverse complement strand
TAATGATAAAGTGACCGAAAGTTAATTATTCAAGCATAAACAGTCCGAAAGTTACGGATTTTTGTATGCTCAGTGACCAAGAATTTGAACAATGGTGTCATCGGCTCGGTTTAGTACAGACGACAAAAGAGTTTGTGCAGCAAATCCGTTGTTCGGAGCCTGTAAGGAAAGTAGGTGGCGGGGCGAAAAATGTTTGTGGTAGCTATCCAAGCCAGAAAATGGGAAAAACGATTCAGTTTGAGTCCCATAAAGTAGAGCTGCCAGCGATCGTAGAGTATGAAAACGACGAAGATGTTCTGGAGTATTATGACCAGCCAGTTCGTTTAAGCCTATCATTTGAATCGAAAAGCGGACGTAGGGTGGTAACAAGCCATACTCCTGATTTCTTGGTAATTCGCCATAACTGTGCAGGGTTTGAAGAATGGAAAACTAACGAACGTCTTGTGACACTGGCTCAGAAACAACCCACAAGGTATCAACAAAACGAAGATGGTAAGTGGCAGGCTCCACCGGCAGAAACTAAAGTTCAATCATTGGGGCTTTACTATCACCTTCGTACAGATCAGGAAATAAACTGGATTGCTTACAGCAACCATCAGTTTCTCAGGGCTTACTTGAACCCTGAGAATATAGTTAATCCAGAGGCAAGGACAAGAATTATTGAGTCTGTTACAGCTAATCCGGGGATGACCCTGAAACAATTACTCTTATCAACAAGTACGAGTTGGGTAGATGATATTTATGTCTTGATTGCAACAAAGCAGTTATATGTAGACTTAGAAGCCTTAGCGTTGAGTGAACCAGAAAAAGTTCATCTGTTTAGTAACCAGCAGGTAGCAGAAGCTCATAACTTAATTATGTCTAAAAAGGCTGCTGCTAGAGTTGCTTGCGGGCAACAAATTGATGTGGCAGTTGGTGCAACCGTGTTCTGGGATGGAAAAAGTTTATCTGTAATTCAGATTGGAGAGAAAAAAATTGTCTTACAAGGTGAAAATCATCTAGTTGGGTTAAGCCATACAGAGTTTGAAACACTAATTGCACAAAAAGAAATTACTGGCATTGAAGCTCAAGGAATAAAATCAGCCGAAATTTGGGAACAGTTAAAATGTGCCAGTCCAGAAGACTTAGCCGTGGCTAACTACCGCTCCAAAATTATTGAGCCATATCTGCATAGAGATCCGCCAATAATGCCAATAAATAGTCCTGTATCTGAACGCACAATTCGTAGATGGAAAGCCAAATATTATGCCGCAGAGGAAACTTTAGGCTGGGGTTACGTTGGTTTGCTGCCAAATCGTAAAGACAAAGGAAATCGCATTGAGCGATTTTCACCTCAAACATGGGAGTTCATCGATAAAATTATTGAGCAGCATTACGAAAATTTCAAGCAGAGAAATAAATTGATAACTTACGGTATTCTGACAAGAGAATGGGAAAAAGCGGGAAAAACAGACCCTTGCCCCAGTCGGACTACGTTTTACAAGCGCATCAACAGTAGAGCAGATCATAGACAAACCCGTAAAAGGCAAGGTTCGCGGGCAGCTTATCAGAAAAGCTCGTTTTATCATGAATTAACGTTCTCGACACCTTGCCACGGAAGCCGTCCATTTGAAATTTGCCACATTGACCATACCGAGTTAGATATTGAGTTAGTTTGCCAAAGGACAGGATGTTGTTTGGGTAGACCTTGGGCAACCGTTTTGATTGATGCTTTCTCACGACGTATTTTAGCTATCTATTTAACATTTGACCCGCCGTCCTATCGCTCCTGCATGATGGTGCTACGAATTTGTGTGCAGAGATTAGGACGGTTCCCAGAAACTTTGGTAGTAGATAATGGTGTAGAATTTGGCAGTATTTACTTTGAAACTCTGTTAGCAGCATTTGGTTGTATAAAAAAACAACGCCCTGTGGCTAGTCCTAGATTTGGTTCAATAATTGAACGTTTTTTTGGCACTAGTCATACTGAATTTTTCTATAACCTGAAAGGGAATACCCAAATTACAAAACAAATTCGCTTAGTAAATAAGACGAATAATCCAAAGACGCAAGCTGTATGGACGTTGCCAGAAATATATGAGTATTTTTGTGAATATGTGTATGTAATTTATGACCAAAGAGAACATCCTGCACTAGGACAAGCGCCATGTGTTGTGTTTGAAAAGGGTCTAACTCAAAGTGGAATGCGCTTTAGTCAAAGAATTGTTAATGATGAAAATTTCCAAATTTTTACATTGCCCTCAACTTCAAAAGGAACTGCCAAAGTTATACCAAAGCTTGGGGTAAAAATTAACCACATTTACTACTGGTCAATAGATGATTGTTTTATCCATCCTGAAATTGAAGGAACCCAAGTACCTATTAGATATGATCCCTGGGATGTAGGTACGGCTTATGCCTATGTAAAAAATGCTTGGGTGCGTTGTATTTCACAACATTATTCATCATTACAAGGACGTACTGAACGAGAAATTCGGTTTGCTAGTATCGAAATACGTCAGCAGAAAAAGCAGTATAACCAGAGAATAACAATTAGAGCTAATGAACTTGCACAGTATTTAGAATCAGCCGAAGCTCAAGAGATTTTACAACTACAAAGACTGCGAGATTTGGCAACAGCTGGGGTACGTCAAATTGTAGCTTCTGAAATAGTGAAACAAGCACAATCGATTATTAAAGAAGATTTAGCCAGTATTAAAAACAATATTACAGAAGAACTAACCCCGCCAAATAAATTAGAGACTCAAGAAATTAATCCCAGGCAAATCCAACCTTACTCTCAACAGGAGCTGTGGTAATGAATTTTCAACGTCCATTTCCACAAGAACTCCTAACAAAATCCTCAATAGAGCGACTGAACTATTTTCATAGCATTACAGTTGGGCATTTACGTTTAAGGCAAGCTTTAGATGCTTTATTAATGAATCTTCAACAACCAACAGATATTTGTGTTCTATTTGTTGTTGGGCCGGCTGGTGTGGGCAAAACAACTTTAAGGTTGCGAGCCGAAAAGCTGTTATTGGAAGAGGCATTAATATCCATGAGCCATAATACCTGTCAAATTCCAGTCGCAGGAATAGAAGCAATTCCAGCAGAAGGCGGAAAGTTTAATTATAAAGATTATTACTTAAGGGTTTTAGAATCTCTGGATAATCTTTCAGTAACTTTAAGCACTACGAACAGTAACGTTAATTTCCAAAATCATACAATTGGTTCCAACACATACTTCGCTTCCAAAAGTTCTGATATTGTACGTCGTGCTTTAGAACAAACGATGCGGCATCATCAACTGACAGCACTAATGGTAGACGAAGCTCAACATCTACTGATGTTGGCTGGTGGAAAGCAAATGCTACATCAGATGAACTGGATAAAATCTATTGCCAATGTTACTGGTACTGTACATATTTTGTTTGGTACTTATGATTTACTGAACTGTTGCCACCTTAGTGGTCAAGTCAGCCGGCGCAGTGACGATATTCATCTGCCTCGCTATTGTTCAGATAGTAAAGAAGATGTAACAGAATTTATTCGGATACTTCAAACATTCCAAACACACTTACCATTAATTGAAGAACCATCTCTGGTAGAAAAGTACGAATATCTTTTAGATTATTCGTTAGGTTGTATTGGTATCCTCAAAACTTGGTTAACAAGAGCTTTAAGAACTGCGCTGGCAGAAAATGCTCTGTCCTTGAGTTGGCAGCATATTCAACATAACGAATACTCGAAAGCACGACGTGAACAAATTCAACAAGAGGCAAAAGCTGGAGAACAGCGATGGCATAACGAGGTAGGAACTCAAAGCCAAACCCAAATGGAAACTTTAGCACCTGAAGATTTAAGCCAGCCACCTGTAAAAAGGGGTCGTGTTGGAAAGCGTCAAGCTAAAAGAGATACTGTAGGGATTAATCTAGATGTTAGTTAATTCTTATACTAATGACGGGTTGTGGAATTTAGAAAAACCAGTCATGCCACAGCGTAGTCGATTGTTCCCTTTGGAACCTATTGGCATTGGTACAATCTACGTGGAAAGCTTGAGCGGGTATGTAGCTCGTCTTGCTGAATATCATTCTACTAATACAGAACAGTTAATTTTGTCTAAGATTCTCCCCTTAATGGAGCGAAGAATGTCTCAGACAAGCCCCACAGACATTATTAATAATTTTTTTGGAATTCATTATTCCTTAGCAGCTGCAAATGAAATCAAAGGTATTTTTGCTACAACTCTAATTCAGGTTCTTGAGGAATTAACTTTACGCCGAGATTTGACTAATTTGTCACCCCTAAAATGGGCAAGTTTGACCTTTGAGTCTAGTTTTCTGCGCTTGTATCAAGCTTGGTGTCCATTGTGTTATGCCAGTTGGCGTACTCAGAATCGAATAATCTACAACCCACTGCTATGGTTAGTCAACACAATCAAATTTTGCCCCCATCACGAACATCAAACTCTGATTGAGCATTGTCTTCACTGTAATCAGCAATTTCCAACGTTGACTAGGTGTTCTCGCCCAGGATATTGCTCAAGCTGTCATCTCTGGTTAGGTGATTTTGGAATCAACCAAAACCTTGATGAACAGGTAGTGACAGAAAACTCAGAAAATTCATGGCAGCATCTGTTAATGGGAGATGTTTCTTCTCATCGCAGAGACAAACTGACATGGCAGTTTATGTGGTTCGATGATGTCGAGGATCTGGTTGCTAACGAACCGTCTCAGTTTCTGCCGCCTAAGAATCAAACTTTGGATGATTTTCAACCATAAGCTGTCCGTAGCGGACAACTTATGGTGTAAGT
>NZ_JAVRCK010000188.1:0-4942 GCF_034530815.1 Nostoc sp. DedSLP03 | reverse complement strand
GTTACTTCAAATCCTTTACCTGTGGTACTTTAACGAGTATTGTCGCCCCCTCAAGGCTAGTCGTTTGAGTTCGGTTTCGGTTTTCCATTCTTCCCAGGCTGCACCATCAGTTCTGAGTACGAAGAAGTCTGGGGTATGGTAGTGACCTATTTTGCGCCCTGTTTTGTTGTGGTACTGGATTTTGAAGGGGGGTGGCTGGTCGTAAAACTCTAATACTTCCTCTTCGTGTTCCATTTGGTAGATTGCCCACAGTTCTACGGTGTGGCTTTCAAACTGAATGGTTTGACCCATTTTCCGGCTGGGGTAAACTCCACTGACGTTTTTGGCGCGTCCAGTTACACGGCGTGAGGGTGGAGCTGACCTGATTGTGGCAATTAGGTCTTTGGTAGATGCCGTTAGTTGCTGTTGGGAACACCATTAGTCAAATTCAGAAGAGTTCATTGATGCCACAGGTGATAGGTGTGTGTTTGGGCTTCTTTTTTTCTTGACTCTCCCTAAAACCCTATATCTAAAGGCAGTGAAAGGAGTTTGACTACACAAGTCTATATTACTGTTTACAGGGGGAATGAAGCATATCTTGGTGATTTTGAATCATATTTTGGAATGAAAGTTGATTTCTGTGCTGCTAAAAGCCGTTTGTTTGCTTGAGGTTTTGTCTTTAGCGGTTTTTTCAACTCATGTTCATATTATGGTGCAGAAAATCTACTTTAGCTCATTATTTAATTGCAAAGTTTTATTTCTCTTTTCCCGTCAGGCTTATTTTGCCGTTACTTATAGCTCGTTTTATGGTTCACAACTTGGCTCATTTTTTCGTTCAAGTCATATGAGTTTCCTGGAAAATTGCAGTTTTAATGTGTCTTGCGATCGTAGAAGCGTAGGTAATATTTTGCTTGTTCTCAGTAACGTCCAAATATGCTTCATCTAGTGCAACTCCTTCCACTAAATCAGTATAGCGTTTGAATATGGCGTGGATTGAAGTGGAAATCTCTCGGTAAACGTCGAATCTAGGTCTGACAAATATTAGTCCAGGGCAACGAGCGATCGCTGTTACTGACGGCATCGCGGAATAAATACCAAACTTACGAGCTTCATAACTAGCTGCTGCAACCACACCTCGCTGATTCGGGCTGCCACCGACGACTAACGGTTTGCCTCGGTAGCTAGGGTTGTCCCTCTGCTCTACCGATGCGTAAAAAGCATCCATATCAACGTGAACTATTTTCCTAGTTCTAGCAATAGATTCTTGTCCCAAGGGTAGCTCCACCACAAGCAGTCTCGCTTTTCATAGCATTTTCAAGGGAGTAAATACAATATCAGTTTTATAGTACACTAGCACTAGTTTAGAGACAAAATTACCGCATACGTATTAAATTTTACTATTAAGTATTATTTAATACTTAATATTATCTAGCCGTAATTACTTTTCTACTGATGCGTCAAACTGCAATGGCACTCTCACTAGCTGCTGTCGTTTTGAGCAACTGTCTCCTGAAGGGGTAAGGGTGTTTGAGGGGATACATAGTTTTTATGCCATCAGGCAAGCAAAGAAAGTTTTTTTAAGTAGAAAGTAGCATACCTGGAATCGCAACTATATTAAATATTAAACAGCTTTAATTTTATTAGTTCAAAAACATAAAAGAACACACATGACCATAAAAATTGATTTTCAAGGGGATATGGATAACGCAAGCATTCCATTGAATCAAAACAAAGAAGAAGTATTTCAATGGACAAAGCAGTGGTATCCTGTAGCAGTTGTGGATTTTTTAGATCCATCTCGCCCACATGCAATACAGTTATTAGGAAAAGATTTAGTCTTATGGCGAGACAGTTTGAGTAAATGGTCTTGCTTTGAAGATTGTTGCCCCCATCGACTAGCTCCTCTTTCTGAAGGGCGTGTTGAGTCTGATGGCACACTTTTATGTGCTTATCATGCTTGGCGTTTTGATTCGCAGGGAAACTGTGTGAGCATTCCCCAGTCGAAAGATCAGCACACATCTTCTAAACACTGCTCAAATTCAAAGTCATCTGCAATTAGTTATCCGACACAAGAACGGCAGGGTTTATTGTGGGTTTGGGCTGAGTCTGGTTCTGATGCACAGCTTGAAAGTCAATTGAGGACACCACGAATTATTCCAGAACTTGAAGAAAACTCCGACAGAGTAGTTCATCTATTTTGGAATATACGTGACCTACCCTATGGATGGGACTTTTTCATGGAGAATGTAGCTGACCCAGCCCATGTACCTGTTTCCCACCACGGTATAGTTGGCAATCGCTATAAAGATGCTAATTACTACGATATGCTTTGCATCAAGGAAATGTCTACTCAAGAAGGATTTTCTTTTGAAATTACACCGACTGCCCCCACGATTTCACAAGCGATTCACGACTTCCAACCACCTTGTCAGATGAGGATTGTTTCTACTTCACATGATGGTGGTAAGCTGATCTTGGCATTGTATGCTAGTCCTACACGCCCAGGGTGGTGTCGTCATATTGGCTGTCAGGTCTTAGTTAAAAACGAGATGGGTAAGACACCTAAAGGATTAGGAGTCTTTGGGCTACCAATGCCAACTTGGCTAGGCCATGTTTTGTCATCCTTGTTCTTACACCAAGACTTAGTATTTCTTCATTATCAACAGAAGATTCTAGCTAAACGCCAAAAGAGCCAATGGGTGAACGCAGTTTATACACCCAATCCTCAAGATAAAATGGTCATTGCATTTCGCCAGTGGTTGGAGAAAAAAGCTGGAGGTAGTATTCCTTGGGCTTGGGGGTATAATACCGATTTTCCCTTGCCCGAATTAGACAAACAAAAGCTTTTTGATGTCTGGACAACTCATACCCAACATTGCGAAGTTTGCAAAGATGCTTTGAAAAATATTAAACGTCTACGGGTGTTGGCTTACGGGTTATCTATATTATGCTTATGTGTTGCTGTAATTCTGGATGCTAGAGCCATAGCGGTAAAAGCTGCATTAACATCTGCAAACCAAATGCCCGTGTCACTTTTAACGGTTTTTCCTCATACAGGATTCTGGTGGGCGCTTGGGGGTGCAACATCATTTGTACTTCTAGGATACTTGCTTGATAAATTTAGTCGCCTATTTTACGTTTACGAGTTTGAACACGCACACAATGATTAATCTATTCAAGGTAAGTCCTAAGAAAATTTATTCAGAAGGCTCAGTTGGTAGGACGCTCCTGCCAACTGAGCCTTCTGAATTCCAAACTTTCAAACCAAGTTGTACCCCGTTCAAGAGATACCAATAGTTTCGCCTATTGCTATGACTAGCAGATTAGTCCAGAAATATTAGACTTGTCGCTTAATAAGAGAAAAATAAGGATGCAATGGAATTCTCAATGTCACTTATCAATTTATGCAGCCATCAAGTAGAAATTCCACAGACCCGCAGCAGTCAGCATGAACCGATCATCTAAATCATGAATGCGGTTTCTGTATACTGCTGTGGCAGCATTGTATCTCTTAATACCTGATATTGTGTGTTCGCATTTAACGTGTTCGCTGCTTTTTTTTCGGTTGGACTGTTTGTGTTCTTCGCTTAGTTCTTTGCCTCTGGGCTTTTTGTCTGGAATTTTGATGTTGACGAATTCTTTTTGTAATCCCTGGAAGCCCAAATCTACATGGATTGGAACTTCATCTGGAACAAAATCTACCAATTTTTCCTCATCCAATTGTCTTTTATCATGAATCTTCCCAACTGTAGCCTTTGATAACACCAGCACCCGTTTATTTTGATCTGTCATCACCAAGTGTTTGCGAGTATGGCGCTTTTTTTTACCCGAATAATTACTCCTCTGTTTTTCTTTAACCTTGGGACGTTGAATGGGTCGCTCTGTCCCATCAATCATCACTTCTATGGCTCCTGGAAAACGAGTCATAAAATCTTCAATACTCTCCAACTTGCGTTCTGGTAAAACCATTTTTTTTCCCAAAGCGCTTTCTAGGATTGCCTGTAGTTTTAGCATCCAACGATGTGCCCGACTGCGGTGTAGGTCAAACAACACCCCTGCGACATCAAAGGTGGGATAACACTTGAAATAGAACAATATGAAAAATAGCTTGTCTTCTACTCGTTGCAATCTCGCCTTTCTGCCCCCTCCCACGGAACGTTTACGTAGCTTTTTTTTAGATGAGGCGATCGCCTCCTGATTAAGTACAATTTCAAACGTTTGTAACAGTTCATCAAATGCCTTGCGGTTTAGCCCAGTAAATGACCTCAGTAGGCGGTCTGCTTTCAGTACCCGATTGATATCTAGCATTTTCCTGTTTCATTTCAGCCGCTGATACTTAACTTTACCTTATTAAGCGACAAGTCTAATACAGTAAAATCCCCTGCGGAGAGAAACTCCGAGGGGAAAATGATAAACGAAATTATTGCAATCTACTGTATCACTGACGATATCCTTAACGCCATTGGACATCAAGAAGACAAGCGCAGAAAAATGAACGATGCGTCGATTCTGACAACAGCAATGACGGCAGCTCTATTTTTTGGTGGAAATCACCAAACGGCGCGAGAATACATGGTAGACCACGGTTTAATGCCAAAGATGCTGTCAAAATCCCGGTTTAATCGTCGTTTACACGCAATTGACGATTTAATGGAAGATTTATTTCATCAGCTAGGAGCAGCATTTAAACTTCTGAGTAGGACGAGTGAATACCTGATTGATTCATTCCCTGTAGCTGTGTGTCACAATATCAGGATTTCTCGTTGTCGCTTAGTGAACTCACCGGAATATAGGGGTTATGTTGCTTCAAAGCGATGCTATTTCTACGGAGTCAGAGTGCATCTGTTAAGTACAGCTGATGGTATCCCTGTAGAGTTAGCTTTTTTACCAGGAGCAGCTCATGATCTTCGCAATACTGCTCGGTTAAGAGAAAATAGATGGTGGAATAAAGAATACTTTGTTC